>DATIFD010000522.1:0-4693 GCA_035455385.1 Burkholderiaceae bacterium | reverse complement strand
GCGCGCAGGTTCGACGGCGCGTTGCGCAGCAGATAGGCCAGCGCCTCCTGCGTCGCGGCGGGCAGGCGGTCGGCCTCGTCGACGAACAGCACGATGTCGAGCGCCGACTGCGCGACCTCGGCCAGCCAAGTGGTCACGCCTTCCAGCCCGGTCGGTGCTGAGGCGTCGAGCAGCGTGTGGCCGAAGGTGGGGCGGCCGGCGCCGCTGCGCACGGCCAGCGCCAGGCTCTGCACGAAGCGCGGCACGTCGTCGTGCGGCTGCGCCGACAGCCAGGCCACCACGCTGCCGCGCGCCAGGTGCTCGCGCCGCCACTGCGCCAGCAGCGACGTCTTGCCGAAGCCCGCCGAGGCCTGCACCAGGATGATCGATGCGTCGCGCAGGTCGCCGTGGTCCGACTGCAGCCGCGGCCGCGCCACCTGGTGGCGCGGCACGCGCGGCGGCGTGACCTTGAGCAGCAGGTCGTCGGGGGCGCCGCTCGGCGCGCGCGAGGGTTGGGTCGCCACGGGGTCCAGTCGACAGCGGCGGCGCGCACGCGCGGTGAGCGCCGTCGCCGGGATGGTAAGCCGCCCTGCCGGCGGCCCCGTACGGGCTTGCCCCCCCGCCGCGGGGAGGGGCGCCGAGAGGGGGCTTGCCTAGCATGGGATCGACCCTGCAACCGACCCTGCTTCAGAGGGGAACCGCCATGTACCGCCATCTGCTCGTGCCGATCGACGAAACCGACCTCTCGGTGGAGGTGGTCGGCAACGCCGTTGCACTGGCCCGCGCGCTCGGCTCGCGCATCACGTTCTTCCATGCGGTGTCCGATGCCGCAGGTTCGCTGCGCGGCGAGGCCGACGTGCTGCGGCTGACCGCGCACGACGACTACGAATACGCCTACCTCGGCAAGGCGCGCGAGCTGCTGGCCAAGGCCGAGGCAGCGGCGCGCGCGCTGGGCGTGCCGTGCGAGTCGCGCCACACCGTGAGCGATCGCCCGGCGCAGGCGGTGGTCGATGCGGCGCGCGCGAGCGGCTGCGACCTGATCTTCATGGCCTCGCACGGCCACCGCGGCAAGCTCGGCATGGCGTTCGCCTCCGACACGCTGTCGGTGCTGATGAATGCGGCGCTGCCGGTGCTGGTGTCGTCCACCGGCGAGCCGACGCCGCCGGCACGCGCGATCGGGATCATTCGCGACGAGCACCGCTCGCTGGCGGCCGTGATGCACACCTGGATGCACGCGCTGGCCGCCGCGCGCCAGGCCGGTGCCGTGCCCGAACCGGCGTTGATGCAGGCAATCGTCGACTACCTGCAGCAGTTCCCGCTCAGGCTGCACCACCCGAAGGAGGACGAGCACCTGTTCGCCCGTCTGCGCGAGCGCACGACCGAATGCCATGCCGAACTCGACGAGCTCGAGCGCCAGCACGTGCGCGACGCCCAGCTGGTGGCCGCGCTGGCCGATCGCGTGCGCTCGCTGCAGCAGGCCGAGGGCGACGCGCGGCAGCGCGCCGCGCGCGCACTCGAGGACGACGTGGCGGCCTACGCGCGCTTCCTGTGGGACCACATGGGCCGCGAGGAGGTCGTGATCCTGCCGGCCGCGCAGCGCCACCTGACGCGCGACGACTGGGCCGCGATCGATGCCGCGTTCGCCGACAACCGCGACCCCGACCGCGGCGGCGTCGCCGACAAGGAATTCCGTCAGCTGTTCTCGCGCATCGTGAACCACGCGGCGGCTTGAGCCTCGGCGGCGCGCAGCGCGGCTGCGCTTGACGGAGTCATCCAGGTTACTGGATGATGTGTCCACGATGAAGGATGCCGCGGTCACCGATGCCGCCCGCGACGCCACCGCGCGCATCGCGCGCCGCGTCGCGTCGCTGCGCCGGCTGCGCGCGCTGTCGCTGCAGGCGCTGGCGCAGCGCTGCGGCGTCAGCCGCTCAATGATCTCGCTGATCGAGCGCGGCGAGGCGAGTCCGACCGCGGTGGTGCTCGAGCGGCTCGCCGCCGGCCTCGGCGTGGCGCTGGCGTCGCTGTTCGACGACGACGCCGCGCCGCCGAGCCCGCTGGCGCGTCGCGACGCACAGCTGCAGTGGCGCGACCCGGCCAGCGGCTACGTGCGGCGCAACCTGTCGCCGCCGAATCATCCGTCGCCGCTGCAGCTGGTGGCGGTGGAGCTGCCGCCGGGTGCCGCGGTGATGTACGACAGCGCATCGCGCAGCAGCGAGATCCACCAGCAGGTGGTGGTGCTCGACGGCGTGATCGAGGCGACCTCGGGCGACGAGCACTACCGCCTCGAGGCCGGCGATTGCCTCGCGATGCGCCTGGACCGCAACAACGGCTACCGCAACCCCGGGCGCAAGCCGGCGCGCTACATCGTGGCGATCGCCAACCGCTGAGCGCGAAGAGTCCCGTGCTGAAGACCGCAACGCCCGGTGTCGAACGCATCGAACCCGCCGACGTCGAGGCGGTGCTGCCGCTGCTGGCCGACATCCTGATCGACTGCGTCGACGGCGGCGCGTCGGTGAGCTTCATGGCGCCGCTGGCGCGAGACAAGGCGCTGGCGTTCTGGCGCGGCGTGCTCGATTCGGCGGCGCGCGGCGAGCGCATCGTGCTGGCGGCGCGCGATGCGCAGGGGCGCATCAGCGGCACGGTGCAGGTGGTGCTGGCGCAGCCGGAGAACCAGCCGCACCGCGGCGACTTGGCCAAGATGCTGGTGCACCAATGCGCGCGCCGCCGCGGCATGGGCCAGGCGCTGATGCGTGCCGCCGAGAGCGAGGCTCTGGCCGCGGGCAAGACGCTCTTGGTGCTCGACACCGCGTCGGACGACGCCGAACGCCTGTACGCGCGCAGCGGCTGGGTCGAGTGCGGCCGCATCCCGGGCTACGCGCTGCTGCCGACCGGCGAGCCGTGCGCGACGACGTTCTTCTACAAGACCCTCGTTGCCGATTCGCGCCCGGCGCCGTAGCGGTCGGATCCGCGGCTGCGTGCCTCCCTGCGGACGACGGGTGGCCGCGCTGCGCGGGCCCGCTGCGGTCGCGGGGCGTGACATGCGCCGCGGACTGTGGTCCATCTGTTGACGCCGCTCACCGAGGTCGCTCGACGGTGTGCAGATACTGCGGTCATCGTGACGGCAGGACTCCATCGCCCGCTGCCCCGGCCGCTCGTGTGGCTGCTGGTGCCGCTCGCCTACTACGCCGGCGCCAAGCTCGGCGTCTCGGTGGCGATGATGCCCGAAGGCGTGGCCGTGCTGTGGCCGCCCAACAGCGTGTTGCTGACCGCGATGCTGCTGGGCCGACCGCGCGAAGTCGCGCTGTTCGCGCTGCTCGGCATCGCGGCCGAGGTCGCGGCCGACGTGCCGACGTTCAGCGTCCGCGAAGCGCTCGTGTTCGGCGTCGCCAACGCGATCGAGGCGATGCTTGCGTGGGCGCTGCTGCGCGCCTGGCGGTTCGATCCACGGCTGGCGACGTTGCCCGACGTGCGTAAGTTCGTCGTCGCCGGTCCGCTGCTCGCGGCAGGAGTGGCGGCGACCCTCGGCGCCGCGGTGTACGCGCAGTACCACGGCGGCGAAACCAGCTACTTCGAGTTCCTGCGCGTGTGGTGGCTCGGTGATGCGATGGGCCTGCTGATCTTCACGCCGCTGCTGCTGAGCTTGGTGCTGCCCGCGACCGGCTGGACCGCACCCGAGCGCAGGCCGGCCGTCGACCTGCTGGTGCTGGCCGTCGCGCTCGCACTGCTCGCGCTGATCGTGACGCCGGGCGGCGGCGCGTGGACGGGCATGCAGGTGGCGCCAGTGCTGTTGCTGCCGTGCGTGCTGTTCGTCGCGGCGCGCTTCGACCTGCGCACGACCACCGCCACTGTGGGCGTGATCGGCCTTGCGGTGGCGTATGCCACCGCGCACGGCGGGGCGCCGTTCGGCGCGCTGCCGCCGAGCGAGGCGTCGATGCGGGCGCAGGAGTTCATCCTGTCGATGAGTCTGCTCGCGCTGGGCCTGGCGGCACTGCTGGCGCAGCTGCGTGGGCAGCAGAACGACATCGGCGAGGCCAACGCACGGCTCGACCAGCTGAACCGCACGCTCGAAGCGCGCGTCGCGGAGCGCACGGCGCAACTCGACAGCCTGAACCGCGACCTCGAGCGGCTGGCGATGTCCGATCCGTTGACCGGGCTGCTCAACCGGCGTGCGTTCTTCGCGATCGCCCGCGGTGCGGTCGACAACGCGCGGCGCCACCAGCGCCCGCTGGCGGCGGTGATGATCGACGTCGACCGTTTCAAGGCGATCAACGACCGGCACGGCCACGCCGCGGGCGACCAGACGCTACAGCACGTGGCCGCGACGCTGGCCGAGCAGGTGCGCGGCGGCGACACGCTGGCGCGCTACGGCGGCGAGGAGTTCGTGCTGCTCGCGTCCGACATCGACTTCGAGCGCGCGCTGCAGATGGCGCAGCGCATGGGCGACGCGCTGCGCGCGGCACCGCTGCGGCTCCCCGGCGGCGCGATCACGGTGACCGCGAGCTTCGGCGTCACGGTGCTCGGCGGCGGCGACGGCGACCTCGATCAGCTCGTACGCCGCGCCGACCAGGCGCTGTACGCGGCCAAGGCCGCCGGGCGCGACACCGCGGTCGGTCAGCGCCCGCCGGGGGCCGATGCATCACGATCGGCCAGCGACGCGCCGCCAGAGCGGGTCGACCACCCAGCCGCGCGCTGACGCGGCCCGCCCGTCAGGCGC
>DATIFD010000521.1:0-4594 GCA_035455385.1 Burkholderiaceae bacterium | reverse complement strand
TCGTGCTGCGTGAGCGCCAGCACGAGGCCGAAGCTGGCCGCCGCACCGAGCGCGAACGTCACGCCGGGCCCGATGTCGCCACCGCGCGATCCGGTGCCGCCGACGGCGCGCACGATGTCGAGCGCCAGCACCAGGCCGATCAAGATCACCGGGATCGCGATCAGCGCCGCCCGCTCGGGGCGCTGGCCGTAGAACACGCGAGCGGACAGCGCGGCCCAGATCGGATAGCTGTTGAACACCAGCAGCGCCAGGCCGACCGGCATGCGCGCCACCGCGGCATACAGGCACACGCTCTGCACCGTGACCAGCAGCGCGATCAGCACCATGAAGCGTCGGTGGCGCGCGGTGTGCTTGAGCGGCACGCCCTGCCAGATCACCAGCGCCGACACCACCAGCGCGGTGGCCAGGCTGCGCACCGCCACCGCGGTGACGACGTCGACGCCATGGTCGAACGCGATGCGCGCGGCCACGTGGTTGCTGGCGAAGGTGCAGGCCAGCAGCAGCAGGGCGAAGAAAGCCTTGGGACTCAGCGAGCGAGCAGTCATCGAACGGTCAGCGCGGGCGGAGCCTCCCGCGCACGGCGCGCCTGGATCCCTCGACCTGCGCGCAGTCTCGCACACCCGCCCCTGAGCCTGCGCGGGCAAGCGGCGCCGGCGCCATACCGCTGCACGTCACCGCCGGTCGATCATCGTGCCCGGCAACCACAGCGCGATCTGCGGCCAGATCATCACCAGCGCCATCGCCAGGATCATCAGCAGCACGTACGGCGCCGCCCCGCGGATGATCTCGCCCATCGGCGCCTTGGTGATCGCCTTGATGGTGAACAGATTCATGCCCACAGGCGGCGTGATCTGCGCCAGCTCGAGGTTGATCGTCAGCAGGATGCCGTACCAGATCGGGTCGATGCCCAGGTGCTGCATCACCGGCAGGATCACCGGCGACGTGATCAGGATGATCGCGATCGACTCCAGGAACATCCCGAGCACGAAGATCAGCGCCATCATCGCGATCAGGAAGCCGATCACGCCGACGTCGAGCGAGACCACCAGCTCGACGATCTGCTGCGGGATGCGCATCTTGGTCAGCACATGGCCGAACACCGAGGCGCCCGCGAGGATCATGAACAGCATCGCCGACGTGCGGCTCGCATCGATGGCTGCGGCCCAGATGGCGCTCAGCTTGATCGTGCGGTAGACGAAGCAGCCCACCGCGAGTGCCAGCGTGGCGCCGGCGGCCGCCGCCTCGGTGGCAGTGAACACGCCGGCGTACATGCCGCCGAGCACGAACACCGGCAGCGACAGCGCCCAGCCCGAGTTGCGGATCGCGCGCGCGGCCTCGGTCCAGCTGGCGCGCGGCTCGCGCGGGATGTGACGGTGCGACAGCGCGACCGACGCCATCGCGAACACGACGAAGATCGCTGCCATCATCAGCCCCGGCAGCACGCCGGCCATGAAGAGGCCGCCGATCGAGGTGTCGGTGGTCACGCCGTACAGCACCATCGGCCCCGACGGCGGGATCAGGATGCCCAGCGTGCCACCCGCGGCGACCAGGCCGTAGGCCAGCCGCGGCGGATAGCCGAAGCGCAGCATCTGCGGGATCGCCACCGCGCCGATGGTCAGCGCGGTGGCCACGCTCGACCCCGAGATTGCCGCGAAGATCGTGCAGGCGGCGATCGTCGCGATGCCCAGACCGCCGGGCAGGTGGCGCGTCAGCGTGTACGCGGTGTCGTACAGGTCGTCGACGATCCTGCCGCGGATCATGATGTGCGCCATGTAGGCGAACAGCGGGATCGCCACCAGCAGGTAGTGGTTCAGCTCGCCGAAGATCACCTCGGTCACCGACGCCAGCCCGCCCTGGCCGAGCAGCAGCGCGCCGCCGAAGATCGACAATCCGGCGAAGATCGGCACCCCGGTGAACAGCAGCAGCACCAGGCCGAC
The DNA here is from genome assembly GCA_035455385.1 of Burkholderiaceae bacterium. GTDB lineage: Bacteria > Pseudomonadota > Gammaproteobacteria > Burkholderiales > Burkholderiaceae_C > JAEUPI01. The sequence continues at coordinate 2,657 of DATIFD010000521.1, read as the reverse complement.
CAGGATCAGTGCAATGCTCATTCGTCCTGCGCCGGGTGGTGCTGCGATTCGACCGCCGGCGGCAGCCCCAGGCCGAGCCGCCACAGCGCCTCGACCGACACCAGCGCCATCAGCGCGCCGCCGAGCGGCAGCAGCAGCATCAGCATCCACACCGGCCACTCCAGGCGTCCCTCGGTGACGATGCCGAACTGCCGCGACTGCATAGCGGTCTGCCAGCCGTTGACGATCAGGATCACCGCCACCAGGCCCGCCGCGGCCGCTGCCAGGGCCTGCGCCCAGCGCGCGGCGCGGCCCGAGAGCTTCTCGGTGAAGACGTCGACGGCGATGTGCTCGCCGCGCCGCAGCACCTGCGCCGCCGCCAGCATCACGATTGCCACCAGCATCAGCCCCACCAGGTCGTCGACCCACACCGGCGCGCGGTTGAATGCATAGCGCATCACCACGGCCCACGCGATCAACGCGAGCGACGCCAGCACGCCCGCGGCGGCCAGCGCCGTCGCCGCCGTCGTGGTCCATGAGACCGCGCGACCGAGCGCGCGCAACGCGCGCGGTTCGCCGCTCGCCGGCGGCTGCCCGGCGTCCATGCGCCTACAGCTTGTTGACGAGGTCGATCAGCTTCTGCGCGTCCGCACTCGAGGCCTGGAACGCCTTCAGCACGGCGGGCTGCATCGCGTCGGCCATCGCCTTCTCCTGCTCGGGCGTGAGCACGGTGACCGTCATGCCCTTGTCGCGCAGGTTCTTCACGTCTTCGGCCGGGATGTCGGCGGTCTTCGGGATCGAGCGCTGCTCGGCCTTGTGCGCGGCGCTCTGGATCGCCTGCCGGATGTCGGCCGGCAGGCCGTTGAACCAGGCCGGGTTCACCACCAGGATGTCGTGCGCGAGGATGATGTTCGACGCGACACCGAACTTCTGCACCTCGTAGAACTTGCGCTCGTAGGCCGCCGCCACGCCGGTGAAGCCGGCATCGATCACGCCGGTCTGCAGCGCTTGGTAGACCTCGGAGCCCGGCATCGCCGACGGCGACGCGCCCATCGCGATCAGCCCTTCGTCGAACAGCTTGGACAGCCCGCGGATCTTCACGCCCTTGAAGTCGGCCGGCTTGACGAGTGGCGTTTTCGCCGATGTGAAGATGCCGTCGCTCGCGTCGACCATCCAGCCGAGGTTCAGCAGCCCTTTGTCGAGCAGCTTGGCATCGAGCATCCTGGCGGCCTCGGAGCCGGGAAACTTCTTCATCTTCTCCAGCGAGGTCACGTAGTAGGGAATCAACGTGACGTTGATCTCGGGAATGGTGCCACCGAGCGTGAAGCCGACGATCGCCGCCGCCTCGACCTTGCCGGTGGCCACGGCCGAGTGGTTCTGGTTCGGCTTGAACAGCTGTGCCGACCCGAAGATCTGCACGTCGACCTTGCCATGGGTGGCCGCCTTCACGTCGGCGGCGAACTGCTCCAGGTTCTTCGCCGAGTGGTGCGCCGGCGGGAACTGGTGGCTGATGCGCATCGTGAAGTCGGCCGACCAGGCCAGCGTCGTCGCGGCCAGCGCCGCGCACAGCGTGAGCACCCGGGCGGCGTGGCGACGGCTCGTCGTCGTTGCGATCATCGTTGTCTCCTGTTCTGGGTGGGAGGGTTGATTCTCTACGCGACCGCGTGCTGGTCGATCAGCGCGTCGATCTCGCGTTCGGCGATGCCGATCGCAGCCAGCACCTCGCGCGTGTGCTCGCCCCGTTTCGGCGGATTCAGCCGCACGCCGAGCCGCCGACCATCGAGCGTGAACGGGAACAGCGTGGTCTTCACCGTCTGCCCGGCGCGATCACCGTCGGTGAGCTGGATCTCGGCCAGGCCGCCGGTGGCGGCGAGGTGCGGGTCGTCGACCAGCTGCTCGGGCTTCATGATCGGCGCGAACGGCAGCCCCGCGGCCTCGAAACGCTGCGACAGCTCGGCGGCGCTGAACGCCTTCAGCCGTCGCCCCAGCTCGGCCAGCAGCGTCGGCCGTGCGCGCACGCGGTCATTGTTGGTCTTCAGCGCCGGGTCGGCCTTCAAGTCGGCGAAGCCGAGCGTGTCGCAGAAGGTGGCCCACTGCGCATCGCTCACCGCGGCGAGGAAGATCTGCTCGCCGTCCATCACGGTGAACACGTCGTAGATCGCCCACGGGCTGATGCGCGCCGGCATCGGCGCCGCCGGCACGCCGCTGATCGCGTACTGCAGCATGTGCTGGCCGACGAGGAAGATGTTGTTCTCGTAGAGCGCGGCCTGCACTTCCATGCCGCGGCCGCTGATGCCGCGCTGGACCAGCGCGCCCCGGATCGCAATGGCGCCGAACATGCCGCCCATGATGTCGTTGACCGACGTGCCCGCGCGCAGCGGGTCGCCCGGGCGGCCCGTCATGTAGGCCAGCCCGCCCATCATCTGCACCACCTCGTCGAGCGCGGTGCGATGGTCGTACGGGCCCGGCAGAAATCCCTTCAGACTCGCGTAGATCAGCCTCGGGTTGCGTTGGGCGAGCAACGCGTGGTCGAGGCCGTACTTGACCATCGTGCCCGGCTTGAAGTTCTCGGCCACCACGTCGGCGCTCGCCGCAAGGCGTCGAGCGGCGTCGGCGCCCGCAGGATGGTGCAGGTCGATCCGGATGCTCTTCTTGTTGCGGTTGAACATCGGGAAGAA
>DATIFD010000520.1:0-5347 GCA_035455385.1 Burkholderiaceae bacterium | reverse complement strand
GAGGGCCTCGGCGAGCAAGACATCCACCTGTTTCGGGAAGGCACCCACGCCCGGTTGTATAGAAAGCTGGGGTGCCACCTCTCGGCGCGGGGCGCGCACTTTGCGCTGTGGGCGCCCAATGCCGAAGGTGTGTCGGTGGTGGGTGACTTCAACGAATGGCGCGGCGATGCGCATCCGGCAAGGCCGCGCCCGGACGGCACCGGAATCTGGGAAGTGCTCGTGCCGGGGGTGCAGCGCGAGCAGCGCTACAAGTTCCGCATCTGCACGCGCTCTGGGGCGGTGCTCGACAAGGCCGACCCGTTCGCGCAACGCGCAGAAGTGCCGCCGGCCACGGCGTCGGTGGCATGGGACAGCAGCGACTACGTCTGGGGCGACGGGCAGTGGATGCGCGAGCGCGAGCGGCGCAACGCGCTGGACGCGCCGATGGCCGTCTACGAGGTGCACCTCGGCTCGTGGCGCCGCGGTGCCGACGATCGCTTCCTCGACTACCGCCGCGCCGCGCAGGCACTCGCCGCCTACGTGAAGGACCTCGGCTTCACGCACGTCGAACTGCTGCCGATCATGGAGCACCCGTTCTACGGTTCGTGGGGCTACCAGACCACCGGCTACTTCGCGCCAAGCGCGCGCTACGGCACGCCGCAGGACTTCAAGGCTTTCGTCGACACGCTGCACCAGGCCGGAATCGGCGTCATCCTCGACTGGGTGCCGTCGCACTTCCCGGTCGACGCGCATGGGCTGGCGCAATTCGACGGCACGCACCTGTTCGAGCACGCCGATCCGCGCCAGGGGTTCCATCCCGAGTGGAACTCCTCGATCTTCAACTACGGCCGTCACGAGGTGCGTGCGTTCCTGCTGTCGAGCGCGATGTGGTGGCTCGACGAGTTTCACGCCGACGGCCTGCGCGTCGATGCGGTGGCCTCGATGCTCTACCTGGACTACGCGCGCAAGGAGGGCGAGTGGATCCCCAACCGCTACGGCGGTCGCGAGAACCTGGAGGCGATCGAGTTCCTGCGCCTGCTCAATGAATCGGCGTACCGCGACCATCCGGACGTGCAGATCATCGCCGAGGAGTCCACCGCGTGGCCGATGGTGTCGCGCCCCACCTACCTCGGCGGCCTTGGCTTCGGCATGAAGTGGAACATGGGCTGGATGCACGACACGCTCCAGTACATGCAGGAAGACCCGATTCACCGCCGCTGGCACCACGGCGAGCTGACGTTCTCGATGGTCTACGCCTTCAACGAAAACTTCATGCTGCCGCTGTCGCACGACGAGGTGGTGCACGGCAAGAGGTCGCTGTACAGCAAGATGCCGGGCGACGATTGGCAGCGCGCGGCCAATCTGCGGCTGCTGCTGGGCCACATGTGGACGCACCCGGGCAAGAAGCTGTTGTTCATGGGGGGCGAGTTCGGCCAGCAGCTGGAATGGAACCACGATGCTGCGCTGCAGTGGTCCCTGCTGGAGCAGCCGTTGCACGCGGGCGTGCGGCGCTGGCTGGCCGACCTGAACGCGCTGTACCGCAGCCACCCGGCGCTGCACGAGGTGGATTTCGCCCCCGAGGGTTTCCAGTGGGTGGACATGCAGAACGCGGAACTGAGCGTGATCGCGTTCCTGCGCAAGTCGCGCGGCGGCGCGCCGCTGCTGGTGGTCGCGAACTTCACGCCGGTCCCGAGAGAGGACTATCTCGTCGGCGTGCCACGCCGAGGACGCTGGAATGAACGGCTGAACAGCGATGCGCTCGTCTACGGCGGCGGCGGGATCGGCAACCTCGGCGGCCTTTGCACCGTACCGGTGTCGGTGCACGGGCACTACCAGGCACTCAACCTGCGCCTGCCGCCGCTGGGCCTGCTGGTGTTCGAACCTGGCGAGGGCGCTGGATGAGCGGCCAGACCGCCGTCGAGCCGGTTGCGCTGCGCGACGGCCGCGTGCGCGCAGTCATCGAGCAGGTTGAGCCCTGCATCGACGGCGGGCGCTTCGCGATCAAGCGAACGCTCGGGGACCGCGTGCTGGTCTCGGCCGACTGCTTTGCCGACGGTCACGATGTCGTCGCCTGCGAGCTGCAGTACAAGCGGCGCGACGAACCGGCGTGGCGGGCGACGCCGATGCGCGCGCTCGGCAACGACCGCTGGGCGGGCGAATTCGCTGTCGATGCGATCGGCGCGTGGCAGTACGCGGTGTGCGCGTGGGTCGACCCGTTCCTGACGTGGCGTCACGATTTCGAGCGCCGCGTCGACACCGATGACCTGCGCGTGGCCGCGCACGCCGGCGCGGAGCTGATCGAGCAGGCCGCGCGACGCGCGCACGCGGGCGCCGACGCCAGGGTGCTGAAGGCGTGGGCGCGCGAGCTGCGCGAAGCGCTGCAGTGTGCGGCCGCGCCCGACGAGCTGAAGCGGATCGGGCTCGACCCCGACCGCAGCGCGGTTGCGCAGCGCCACCCCGACCGACATCATGCGACCGCATCGTCGCCGTTGCCGCTCACCGTCGAGCGCGTGCGCGCGCGCTTCTCGTCCTGGTACGAGTTCTTCCCGCGTTCGGCGTCCGACGACCCCGCACGACACGGCACGTTCGCCGATTGCGAGGCCCGGCTGCCGTATGTGCAGCGCCTGGGGTTCGACGTGGTCTACTTCCCACCGATCCACCCGATCGGGCGCGAGCGCCGCAAGGGTCGCAACAACACGCTCGACGCCGGGCCCGACGACGTCGGCAGCCCGTGGGCGATCGGCGCTGCGGAAGGTGGGCACGACGCCGTTCTCGGCGACCTCGGCACGCTGGCGGACTTCCGGCGCCTGCTGCGCAAGGCGGGCGAGCACGGCATCGAGGTCGCACTGGACATCGCCTTGCAGTGCGCCCCGGATCACCCGTGGGTGCGCGAGCATCCCGAGTGGTTTCGCAAGCGCGCCGACGGCTCGATCCAGTACGCCGAAAACCCGCCGAAGAAGTATCAGGACATCTATCCGTTCGACTTTGAGAGCGCGCACTGGCGCGAGCTGTGGCTTGCCCTGGCCGGCGTCATCGAGTTCTGGGTCGCTCAGGGCGTGCGCATCTTCCGCGTCGACAACCCGCACACCAAGGCCTTCCCGTTCTGGGAGTGGGCGATCGCGCGCGTGCGCGCGGCGACGCCGGAGGTGATCTTCCTGTCGGAGGCGTTCACACGGCCGAAGGTGATGCACCGGCTGGCCAAGCTCGGCTTCAGCCAGTCGTACACCTACTACACCTGGCGCAACACCAAGCACGAGCTGATCGAATACTTCAGCGAACTCACGCGCGGCCCCGGCCGCGAATACTTCCGGCCCAACGCTTGGCCGAACACACCCGACATCCTGCCGGCGTCGCTGCAGCAAGGCGGCCGCGCTGCGTTCATGGCGCGCGCCTCGCTGGCGGCCACGCTGGCGGCGAACTGGGGGATCTACGGACCGGCGTTCGAGCTGCTCGAACACCGGCCCGCGCGGCCCGGCGCCGAGGAATACCTGCACTCTGAGAAGTACGAACGCCGCGTGTGGGACCTCGAGCTGGCCGACTCGCTGGCCGATTTCATCGCCGCGCTGAACCGCGCGCGCCGCGACAACCCGGCGCTGCAGCGCGACGATGGATTGCGCTTCGTGCCGGTGGATAACGACCAGTTGATCGCGTACACGAAGGTCAGCGCCGACCACACCAACGTCGTGGTGTGCGTGGTCAACCTCGACACGCGGAACACCCAGAGCGGCTGGGTCGAACTGGACCTGCCTGCGCTGGGGCTGGAGCCGCAGCAGGCGTACCAGATGCACGACCTGGTCAGCGACGCCCACTTCATGTGGAACGGGCCGCGCAACTTCGTGATCCTCGACCCGCAGCGCTGTCCGGCACAAGTGATGCGCCTGCTCACCCAACGCCACCGCGAGAACGACTTCGACTACTTCCTCTGAGGTCGCTGTGAACGCCGACACCGACGTGGACACCGCCGACGCCGCGCTCGGCAGCGCCATCGCCGACGATCCGCTCTGGTACAAGGATGCGGTCATCTACGAACTGCACATCAAGGCGTATGCCGACGCCAACGGCGACGGCATCGGCGACTTCCGCGGCCTGACGCAGCACCTGGATCATGTGCACGAGCTTGGCGTCAACACGATCTGGCTGCTGCCGTTCTACCCGTCGCCGCTGCGCGACGACGGCTACGACGTCGCCGACTACGAGGACGTGCATCCATCGTACGGCACGCTGGAGGACTTCAAGGCCTTCGTCGTCGAGGCGCACCGCCGCGGGCTGCGCGTGATCACCGAGCTGGTGGTCAACCACACCTCCGATCAACACCCGTGGTTCCAGCGCGCACGCAAGGCGTCCAAGGGGTCGCCGGAGCGCGACTTCTACGTTTGGAGCGACGACCCGAGCCGCTATGCCGGAACCCGCATCATCTTCACCGACACCGAGAAGTCCAACTGGACCTTCGACGACGTGGCGGGCCAGTACTACTGGCACCGCTTCTTCAGCCACCAGCCGGACCTGAACTTCGACAACCCCGCGGTGCGCGAGGCGGTGTTCAACGCAATGGAGTTCTGGCTCGCCGCCGGGGTCGACGGCTTCCGGCTCGACGCGATCCCATACCTGATCGAGCGCGACGGCACCTCCAACGAGAACCTGCGCGAGACGCACGACGTGATCAAGGAACTGCGCGCGCGCCTCGACGCCAAGTACCCCGGCCGCATGCTGCTGGCCGAGGCCAACATGTGGCCCGAGGACGTGCGCGAGTACTTCGGCGACGGCGACGAGTGCCACATGGCGTACCACTTCCCGCTGATGCCGCGCATGTACATGGCGATCGCGCAGGAGGACCGGCACCCGGTGGTCGAGATCCTGGCGCAGACGCCGGAGATCCCGCCGAACTGCCAGTGGGCCGTGTTCCTGCGCAACCACGACGAGCTGACGCTCGAAATGGTCACCAGCAAGGAGCGCGACTACATGTACAAGATGTACGCGGCCGACAAGCGCGCGCGCATCAACCTCGGCATCCGCCGGCGTCTGGCGCCGCTGCTGGAGAACGACCGGTCGCGCATCGAGCTGATGAACTCGCTGCTGCTGTCGATGCCCGGCACGCCGGTGCTGTACTACGGCGACGAGATCGGCATGGGCGACAACATCTTCCTCGGCGACCGCGACGGCGTGCGCACGCCGATGCAGTGGACCAGCGACCGCAACGGCGGCTTCTCGCGCGCCGACCCGCAGCGCCTGTACCTGCCGCCGATCCAGGACCCGATCTACGGCTACGAGGCCGTCAACGTCGAGGCGCAGGCGCGCGAGCCGTCGTCGCTGCTGGCCTGGACGCGCCACCTGCTCGCGGTGCGCGGCAGCACGCAGGCCTTCGGGCGCG
>DATIFD010000519.1:0-2018 GCA_035455385.1 Burkholderiaceae bacterium | reverse complement strand
GCTGCGGCGCGGCTACCTGCTGGGCCTGATGGGCGTCGCGCTGTTCGCGCTGACGATCCCGATGACGCGGCTGGCCAGCGGCAGCACCGTGGCGCCGCAGCTGTCGCCCTGGTTCGTCGCGTTCGGGCGCGCCGCGTTCGCCGGCGCGCTGGCCGCCGTCTACCTGGTTGCCGTCCGTGCGCCATGGCCGCGCCCGGCGCAGTGGCGGGCACTGGCGGTCACGGCGGCGGGCGTGGTGTTCGGCTTTCCGTTGTTCATGGGCCTGGCCGTCGTGCGCGTCGACGCGGTGCACGCCTCGGTGGTCACCGGCATCCTGCCGCTGGTCACAGCGGCCATGGGCGCCTGGCTGCTGAAGCAGCCGCAGCGTCCGCTGTTCTGGTGCTTCGCGTGGGCTGGCTTCGCGCTGGTGGTCGCCTTCGCCTGGTGGCGCGGCGGCGCCGCGCTGCAGGCGGCCGACGGCCTGCTCGCGCTGGCGCTGTGTCTCGGCGCGCTGGGCTACGTGTGGGGCGCCCGGCTGTCGGCGACGATGCAGCCCGAGCAAGTGATCTCCTGGGTGCTGGTGTTGACGTTGCCGATCACCGTACCGGTCACCGGCTGGGCGTGGCCGGACGCGCCGGTGCGGGCGTCGTCGTGGCTCGGGTTTGCCTACGTCGCGCTGTTCTCGATGTGGCTCGGCTTCTTCGCCTGGTATCGCGCGCTGTCGCTCGGCGGCACCGTGCGCATCAGCCAGGTGCAATTGCTGCAGCCGTTCCTGTCGATCGTGGCCGCGCTGCCGATCCTCGGCGAGGCAGTGGATGCCGCGACCTGTGTGTTCCTGTTGGCGGTGATGGGCGTGGTGTTCGCATCGCGCCGCGTTGCATCATCGCGCTCGTCGTCGGCGCCGAGCCGAGGAAGGTCCCCGTCATGAGTGCCTGGCAACTCGCGCGCCGCAGCGCGCGCATGAATCCGTCGATCATCCGCGAGATCCTCAAGCTCACCGAGCGCCCGGGCGTGCTCTCGATGGCCGGCGGCCTTCCCTCGGCCGACACGTTTCCGGTGCAGGCCATCCGTGAGGCCTGCGACAAGGTGTTGAGCGAATCGCCTCGCGAGGCGCTGCAGTACGCCGCCAGCGAAGGCTTCGCGCCGCTGCGCGAGTGGGTCGCCGCGCAACTGCAGCAGCGCCAGGGCCTGTCGGTCAAGCCCGATCAGGTGCTGATCACCACCGGGTCGCAGCAGGGGCTCGACCTGGTCGGCAAGGTGCTGATCGACGCCGGCGTGCCGGTGGCCGTGGAGACGCCCACCTACCTCGGCGCCCTGCAGGCCTTCACGCCGTACGAGCCGGAGTTCGTCTCGCTCGACGGCGACGCCGACGGCCCGCTGCCCGATTCGATCCGCTCGCTGTCGCGGCGCGCGCCCGGTACGCGCTTCGCGTACCTGCTGCCCAACTTCCAGAACCCGACGGGCCGCGTGATCCCGTTGCAGCGTCGCGAGGCGCTGGTGCAGGCCGCGCGCTCCGCGGGCGTGCCGTTGATCGAAGACAACCCGTACGGCGACCTCTGGTTCGACGAGGCGCCGCCGCCGGCGCTGGCGTCGTGGTGGTCGGAAGGCAGCGTCTACCTCGGCTCGTTCTCCAAGGTGCTGACGCCGGGGTTCCGCCTCGGCTATGTCGTCGCGCCGCCGGCGTTGGCGCCGAAGCTGCTGCAGGCCAAGCAGGCAGCGGACCTGCACACGCCGGGCTTCAACCAGCGCGTGGTCTACGAGGTCGTGCGCAGCGGCTTTCTCGATCGGCACGTGCCGACGATCCGCGCGCGCTACCGCGCCCAGCGCGACGCGATGGAGGCGGCGCTGCGCCGTCACATGCCCGCGGGCACGGCGTGGCGCGCGCCGCGTGGCGGCATGTTCTTCTGGTTGCGGCTGCCCGCAGGCGTCGACGCGATGCCGTTGCTCGAGCAGGCGGTGGCCGCCGGCGTCGCGTTCGTGCCCGGGGCACCGTTCTACGCGCACGCCGCGGATCCGCGCGCGCTGCGCCTGAGCTTCGT
>DATIFD010000518.1:0-10430 GCA_035455385.1 Burkholderiaceae bacterium | reverse complement strand
CAAGGCGCTGGCCTCCGACGCGAGGTAGGGCCTGCGCATCCCGCGGTTGCGGCGTGGCGCCGTTCCGGCTATGCTCCGTCTAGTTTTGGATACATGAATACTTGCAGCCATGATAGCCCGCGCCGCTGCCACCACCGCCGACTCGGTCGCTGCCGCGCTGCGCCACGCGCTGCACCAGGGGCGGTGGGTCGCCGGTGCGCCGCTGCGACAGGAAGAACTGGCGGCCGAGTTCGGCGTCAGCCGCATCCCGGTGCGCGAGGCACTGTCCAAGCTGCAGGCCGAGGGCCTGGTGGTGGTCGAGCCCAACCGCGGTGCGTTCGTCGCCAGCTTGTCGGTGGCCGACGTGTGCGAGGTTTTCGACCTGCGTGTGCTGCTGGAGTGCGATGCGCTGCGCCACGCGATCCCCCGGCACACGCCGCGCACGCTGCGCCAACTCGCCGCGCTGCAGGCCGAGCTCGACGCGGAAGACGACCCCGGCCTCTGGCTGGCCACCGACGCCGCCTTCCACGAGGTGCTGTACGCGGCATCGGGCCGCACCAAGACGCTGGAGATGATCGCGATGCTGCGCGCCTCGGTGACCCGCCTGTACCGCGCGCACCTCACGCCGCACACGCGGCGCAAAGGCTGGCGCGACGAGCACCATGTGCTGCTCAAGGCGGTGGCCGCCGGTCAGGTTGACCGCGCCCTGGCGGCACTCACGCGGCACCTGCGCGAGACCGAAGAGATCGCGGTGGCGGCGGTCGCCGCGCCGCCCGATGCGTTGCCCGTCAACCGCTGATACCAGAGAGGAAATCATGGCCCCGCACGAACACACCTACCGCGTCCGCGTCGAGTGGATGGGCAACCGCGGCAGCGGTACCTCCGGCTACCGCGACTACGGTCGCGAGCACACCATCTCCGCCACCGGCAAGCCGCAGATCGCCGGCTCGTCGGACCCGGTGTTTCGCGGCAATGCCGATCGCTGGAACCCCGAAGACCTGCTGGTCGCCTCGGCGTCGGCATGCCACCAGCTGTGGTACCTGCACCTGTGCGCCGACGCCGGCGTGCACGTGCTCGGCTACGTCGACGACGCGGTGGGCACGATGCGCGACGACAGCAAGGGCCGGTTCACCCGCATCGTGCTGCGGCCACGCGTGCTGATCCGCCCCGGCGACGACCGCGAACTGGCGGCACGCCTGCACCACGACGCGCACGCGCGCTGCTACGTCGCCAATACGCTGAACTGCCCGGTGGACTGCGAGCCTGTGATCGAGACCGCCACGGCCGAGACCTCGCCGCGCGCGCCCTGAGCGCATGCGTGCGCGCCGTCGACTCCGGCCGCGCGAGCACGCGCGCCACCACCGCCGGCCAGGCGCTGCGATGTCCCCGCAGTCACCCACCCGCTGCGCGGCGTGCTAGTCTGGCTCACGGTGGTTCCACGACGAGCGGAGCTTTGCTCATGAGCGACATCTCGATCCTGCAACGCGTGGCGGCGCTGGTCGACGAAGAGCACCGACTGCGCGCCCAAGGCGTCAGCGCACCGGCCGACGCGCAGCGGCTGCGTCACGTCGAGGAGCAACTCGACCAGTGCTGGGACCTGCTGCGTCAGCGCCGCGCCAAGCGCGAGTTCGGCCAGGATCCGTCGGCCGCGCGCGTGCGCGACGCGGGCACGGTCGAGCGCTACGAGGGCTGACGGCGCCGCTGCGGCCGCGGCGTGTCAGGCCGCGCGGCGCAGCGCAGGCGGCTCCGCGAGGTCGGAGCGCGGCGGCACCACGGCCATCTCGGCGTCGCCGGCGCGGCCCAGCTCCTGGGCCGGCGCGGCGCGCACGACGACGCGGTCGCCCGGGGTCCTGTTCAAGAGCAGCCGCGTGACGTCGGGCCGCGCGTAGTGCCCAGCGGGATCGGCGGCGGCCTTGGCCAGCGAGATCATGCCGAGGTCGATGTCGGCGTAGACCAGGCCTTCGGTCTGCTCCGGCAGCGGCTCGTGCATCAGCTGGCCGTCGGGCGCGTAGATCGCCGCGAAGCCGCCGCCCTCGAGCAGCAGCTGCTTCTTCATCGGATCGTCGCCGCACAGCAGACCGATCATGTCCTTGCTCACGGTGGCGCACGGCGCGATCACGAAGCACTGACCTTCGACCGCGTAGATGCGGCTCGCGGCGTTGTTGACTTCAGGGCCGAGCGCGTAGGCGCCACCGCGGTACAGCGAGAAGCTCGGCCAGGCCGCGATGTGCACCTGCTCGTTCTGCGCGTACATCGCGTACTTCGACAGCGGCTGCAGGTGCTCCCAGCAGCACAGCGCGCCGACGCGGCCCAGCGCGGTGTCGTGCACCGCGAGGTCGCTGCCGTCGCCCTCGCCGAACACCGTGCGCTCGACATGCGTCGGCTTGAGCTTGCGCCGCTGCGCCACGGTGTTGCCGTCGGCGTCGATGATCCACTGGCCCATGTAGAGGCTGCCGCCGCTCTTCTCGCTCAAGCCCATCACGACCATGATCCGATGGTCCTTGGCAGCCTTGGCGAGGCGCTCGGCCTGCGGCGTGCCGTAGCTCAGCGAGTTGTCGTGGTAGCGCTGGATGAACTGCATGCCCCAGGCCGGCGAGTCGAGCCAGATGAACCACGGGTAGCCCGGCAGCCAGGTCTCGGGAAAGGCGATCAGCCTGGCGCCCTGCTTCGACGCCTCGGCGATCAGGCCGATCGCCTTGTCGATCGACGCATCGAGGTCGAGGAACATCGGCGCCGCCTGCACGGCGGCGACCTTGTACCTGGGGTGCGTGGTGGCCATGGTCGTTCTCCTCGTGGGGGATGAAGTCGGCGCGATGCTAGGCAGCGCCTCGCCCGCCGGCTTGTCTGCACGTCGCGCGCCTCTTGATCCAGCGTGGCACGCGGCGCGGCCGCTTGCGCAACGCGGTGGCGCGCCTTAACGTGCCGCCATGTCGCAGCTGCTGACCACCCAGGCCGTCGACCCGAGCCGCCAGCTCGCCTACTGGACCGAGATGGTGTGCGACACCTATGTGCAGCTCGACTGCGATGCCGCGGCCGACGCGCGCACGATCGAGGGCGAGATCGCGGTCGACCAGCTGGCGACGCTGCAGCTGTCGCGCGTGACCGCCACCGCGCAGCACGTGCGGCGCACGCCGGCACGCATCGCGCGGGCGAGCGAAGACTACTTCCTGGTCAGCATCCAGTCCCAGGGCAGCGGCGCGGTGGTGCAGGACGGCCGCAGCGCGCTGCTGGCGCCCGGCGACTTTGCGCTGTACGACAGCACGCGGCCGTACGAGCTGCACTTCGACAGGCCCTTCCAGCAGTACGTGCTCAAGCTGCCCGGGCCGACGCTGCGCACCGCGCTGCGCGACACCAACAGGTTCACCGCCACGTCGGTGAGCGGCGCGCGCGGCGCCGGCCACTTGATGATCAACATGATCCGCACGCTGGCCGCCGACATCGACACGCTGGCCCCGGCCTCGGCAGTGGCGGTGGCCGACAGCGTGACGCAGATCCTGATCGCCGGACTGTCGGCGCTGCCGGCCGCGCGCCAGCCCGCGTTGTCGCACCTGACCGCGCTGCACCGCGAGCAGATCAAGGCGTGCGTGCGCACGCGGCTGCGCGAGCCCGGCCTGAGCGTGGCGAGCATCGCGGCGCAGCTGCGGCTGTCGCCAAGCACCTTGCACCGCGCGTGGCTCGGTGAGCCCTGTTCACTGGCCGACTGGATCTGGGCGCAGCGGCTCGATGCGGCGCGGCGCGACCTGTGCGACCCGACGCTCGACGCGCGCAGCGTCAGCGAGATCGGCTTCTCGTGGGGCTTCAACGATGCCGCGCATTTCAGCCGCGCGTTCCGCGCCCGCTTCGGCTGCGCACCGAGCGAGCTGCGGGCGCGACGCTGAGGCGGCCGCGTCTACCCCGGTATCCGCACCGGCAGCTGCGAGAAGCCGCGCACGAAGGTCGAGCGCACGCGCACCGGCTCGCCGACCACCTCGATCACCGGAAAGCGCTTCAGGATCTCATCCCACAGGATGCGCAACTGCAGCTCAGCCAACCGGTTGCCGACGCAGCGGTGGATGCCGAAGCCGAACGACAGATGCTGGCGCGGCCGAGGCCGGTCGACGATGAAACGGTGCGCGTCGTCGATCGCCGTCTCGTCGCGGTTGCCCGACAGGTACCACATCGCGACCTTGTCGCCGGCCTTGATCGTCTTGCCGCCGACCTCGCTGTCCTGAACGGCGGTGCGCCGCATGTGCGCCAGCGGCGTCTGCCAGCGGATGATCTCGGGCACCAGGCTGTCCAGCAGGCCCGGGTTGGCGCGCAGCTTGGCCCACTCGCCGGGGTTGTCGTGCAGCGCCAGCAGCCCGCCGGTCATCGAGTTGCGCGTGGTGTCGTTGCCGCCGACGATCAGCAGCACCAGGTTGCCCATGTACTCCAGCGGGCTCATGTTGCGGGTCGAGGGCCCGTGCGCCAGCATCGACACCAGGTCGCTCGTCGGGACTGAGTTGACGCGTTCGTTCCACAGGCGCGTGAAGTAGGCGAGCATCTTGCCGAGCTCGGCCATGCGCTCGTGCGGCTCGAGCGCGTCGGGGTTGAGCTTCTTGTTCATCGTGGCGACGTCGGACCACCAGGTCAGCAGCCGCCGGTCGTCGAGCGGAAAGTCGAACAGCGTGGCCAGCATCAGCGTGGTCAGCTCGATCGACACCTTGTCGACCCAGTTGAAGGTCTCGTTGCGCGGCAGGCTGTCGAGCACCCGGCAGGTGCGCTCGCGGATCAACCCTTCCATCTTCGCCAGGTTCGGCGGCGCGACGATCGGCGTGATCGCCTTGCGCTGCTCGTCGTGGCGGGGCGGGTCCATCGCGATGAACATCTGCAGCTTCTCGCCTTCGGGCGGGTCGGTCAGCGTGATGCCGCCGCGCTGCCAGTCCGACGAGAACACTGCATGGTTGGTGTCCACCGCCATGATGTCCTGGTAGCGCGTCACCGACCAGTACGGCCCGAAGATCGGGCTCACGCAGTGGTGCACCGGGTCGTCGCGACGCAGCCGCTCGAAGTAGTGGCCGACCGTGTCGTCGACGAAGTAGTCCGGGTTGGCGGGGTCGATCGATTCCAGCGGCATCGCGAAAGCGGCTTCGCGCGCCTGCTGCTGCACAGCGGAGGCCAGGGCATTCATGCGAGCGGCTCCTTCTAGTGTTGGCCCTCTGGCAACGCGACGACGATGCCGTCGAGCGCGTCGCTCAGGCGAATCTGGCAGGCGAGCCGCGACGTGGGGCGCGGGTCGACCGCCAGGCCCAGCATGTCGTCCTCGGCGTCGGACTTCGGCGACAGCCTCTCGGCCCACGGCGAGTCGATGTACACGTGGCAAGTGGCGCAGGCGCAGTTGCCGCCGCAGTCGCCGTCGATGCCAGGCACGCCGTGGTCGACCGCGGCGCGCATCAGCGTCGTGCCGGTGGGCACGTCGACCTCGTGGCGCGTGCCTGCGAAGGTGATGAAGGTGACGTGCGGCATGCGGTGTCAGACGCTCCTCTGGCGGTGAAGGCCGCGGCCACCTTGCCGCAGCGCGGCCGACGGCGCATCGGCGTGATCCCTGGAGCGGCGCGGGGCCGTCATGGCCGGATGTAGGCCCAGCGTTCGCCCTGGCGTTTGATCAGCTCGACCACTCCCGCGGGGACATAGCCGATGTTCGGCAGCATGTCGCCGCGGCCGAGCTTCTGCGCTTTCATCGTGTTCTCGCATGCCACCACGGTGACACCCCGGCTGAGGGCGTCGGCGATGCGCCCGGCCACCGGCGAATCGGCCTTCAGCATGCCGATGCCCGGGCCGTAGACGACGATCTCGAGGGTGGTGGCTTCCGGGCCGCCGAGGTCGTCCTGCACGTTGCGCACGTTGTTGAGCGTGAGGTTCCACTTCTGCGGGTCGCTGTCGCTGACATGGAACACCGCGCGCACCATCGGGCGCTCGTCGCCCTGCGCATGTCCGGACAGCGGCGCGACGGCCAGCAGAACCTGCGCGGCCAGCCACCACCAGCGACGAGCGACGGCGATCGGCATGCGATGCCCCTTGCATGGAATGGACGGGCTCGTATTGTGCGGCAGCGCGTCCCCGCTGGCGACGTGACGGTGCAGGCATGCACAATCGGTGGGGATCGCGGCAACCAGGAAGGAGACGCCGTGATTCGACTGGTCCGCATCGGCGCGCTTGTGGCCGACTCGAAGATGCGCGAGCGCCTCGCCGAGCTCGGCGGCAGGCCGATCCACGGCTCGCCGGAAGACTTCGTGCAAGGTGATCGCCAGCGAGACCACCGAGTGGGCGAAGGTGGTGATCTCCTCGGGTGCCGAGGTCGAATAGGCACGCGAGCCCGTGCCCGGCCCGTGCCCGGGGCGCGTCAAATTGTCACAGCGCATGCCCTCCGTTTGGGTGGTGGCGGTCATGGCTCGTTAAGTACGACCGGTGGCGCCCCGGACGCCTGCGTAAGCTGGCCCAGGCATTCCACCGAGGGAACGCGATGGCCAGCAGTTCGACAAGCCGCACCAAAGGCTCACGCCAGATGCCCCTGAAAGACCGGCGCTCGCCCGCAGGCAAGTCCGGTCCGCTGCACAAGCTCAAAGGCCTGCTCGGGCGCCCGCTGGGCATCGAGCGCCGCGAGGGCAAGCTGCAGGTCGTGCTCACCGAGCGGCGCCGGCAGCGTCCGGCCGACGAGCCGCCGTCGCTGTCGCACCTGTGTGCCGAGCTGAGCGCCCGACTGCTGGCCCACGAGCACACCGAGGTGCAGACGATGCGCCACCTGATACTTGTGCACGACGCGCTCGACCGGCGCGGCTGGACTGCGCTGGAGAGCATGTCGGCGCTGGTGCTGGCCAAGGCGATCGAGCAGGCCGAGCAGCTGGCCGCCGAGGAGCCGTCGCCGCACATGGACATGCTGATCGAGGGCCTGCGGCCGCTGCACATCGCAGCCGACCTGCGCGACCAGCGCGACTCGCGGATGCAGGACTTCCGCGTCGGCGACAACCTCGAGGTCTCCGAGTCCGACTACGCCGAGTTCGAGGACTGCGAAACCAACTGGGCGGGCACGATGCCGGTCGGATTGGTGCCGCCGCGGCGCGAGCGCGACGACTAGAAGGGGCTCCGGCGATGCCGCCGGTCGTCTGCATTCACGGCGGCAGCGCGATGCCGTTCAACTCGGCCCAGCCGGCCCACATGATGCTGATGCCGATGCACAGCAGCACGAACGCCAGCAGTCGCGTCATCACCAGCGAGCCGACCTCGCCGAGCTTGGCCAGCAGCGCCGGCGCGTGGCGGTAGACGAGGTAGATCACCGCCACCGTCAGCGACGCGCCGAGCGTCACCGCCAGCGCGTTGGCGACGAACAGTGCCGGCTGGCGCGGCAGACCGGCGCCGATGGCGATCGACGCGGCGATGGTGCCGGGCCCGGTCGTGAGCGGAAAGGTGATCGGGAAGAAGCTGCGACGCATCACCTCGGCCTCGGACAGCGCAGTGCGCTGCGACGAGCGCTTGACGGCCAGCTGCACCTCGTCGTCGTCGCTGCGGTTGAGCATGCGCCAGCCTGAAGCGGCCACCAGCAGGCCGCCGCCGATGCGCACGATCGGCAGCGAGATGCCGAACAGGTCGAGCACGTAGGTGCCGATGAACAGCGACACCACCAGCACGAACCAGCAGTTGATCGACACCTGACGCGCCAGCTGGCGGGTGGCCGACACGTCGCCGCCCACCGTCAGCGAGAACACCGGCGCCGCGCTCAGCGGGTTGATGATCGGCAGCAGGGTCACCGGCACCAGCACCATGGTGTGCAGCAGGTCGATCAGCTTGATCATGTCGTGAGGGTGGCAGCTTGCCTGCACTGTGCCATCGAATGGCGGCGCGGCGGTACAGTGCCCGAGAGTCCACCGCCGGCCTGCAGCGACGCCGCGCGCTGAACGCATGATGGGAGAGCATGTCGATGCGCCACGATCGATCCGCACGTCTGCGGCTGTGCCAGCTGGCGGGGCTCGCGCTGTTCTGGCTGGCGGCCTGCACCACGCCGGGTCCGACCACCACGATCAGCGGCACCGCCACCTACCGTGAGCGCATCGCCTTGCCGGCCGACGCGGTGTTCGAGGCGACGCTCGAGGACGTGTCGCGCGCGGACGCGCCGGCGGTCGTGGTGGCGAGCACGCGCGTGAACGCGCCGGCCGTGCCGATCGCGTTCGCGATCGCGGTCGACCCGGCGCGCATCGACCGGTCGCGCCGCTACGCGGTGCGCGGCCGCATCACGCTGAACGGCCAGCTGATGTTCACCAGCGACACCGCCTACCCGGTGTTCGGCACCGGCGACGTGCGACGCGTCGACAACATGCTGCTGCGCCGCGCCGGCGGCCCGCTCGGCGATGCGCGGCGGCTGCGCGGGCTCTACCGCTACATCGCGGACGACGGCTCGTTCTTCGACTGCGCCAGCGGCGACCAATTCCCGGTGCTCGACGAAGGCGCCAGCGTCGCGCTGCAGCGGGCCTATCTCGCCGCCCGCGGTGCGCCGGGCGCGCCGATGCTGGCCACGGTCGACGCGCGCATCGTGACGCGGGCGCTCGAGGACGGCGGCGCGCTGCGGCCCGTGCTTCAGGTGGAGCGCTTCGTCGCGATCGCGTCGCAGTCGCAATGCGAGGTCGCGAGCCCGGGCGCCCTGTCGCTGGAGAACACCACCTGGAAGCTCACCTGGCTGCGCGGCAAGGCGGTGGTCGCCGCCGACCGCGCGCGCGAGCCGCAGCTGGTCTTGCAACCCGAGCAGCACCGCGTTGCCGGCTCCGGTGGCTGCAACCGGATCGCCGGCGGCTACACGCTGGCCGGCGACCGGCTGACCTTCGGTCGCGTGGCGGGCACGCTGATGGCCTGCCCCGACGGCATGGAGCAGGAGCGCGCGTTTCTCGATGCGCTGGGCGAAGTCGCGCGCTGGCGCATCGATGGCCAGCGACTCGAGCTCGCCAACTCGCGCGGCGACCTGCTGCTGCGCTTCGACGCGGTGTCCCCGCGCTGACAGGCCGCGCGCCGGCCGCTGCGTTCAGGCCCGCAGCGCCGTCCTCGCCGGCGTCACGCTTCGTACTTGAACGAAAGCGAGACGCGGACGCGGTAGGCGACGACCTTGCCGTCCTCGATCTTCATGTCGAGCTGGCCGACCTCGGCGATGCGCAGGTCGCGCAGCGTCTTGGCCGCCGTCTCGACGGCATTCTTGGCCGCCTGCTCCCACGAAACCGGGCTGGTTCCGATGATCTCGGTGACGCGATAGACGCCGGTATCGACATTCTTCTTGGCCATGATGGGGTGCTCCTCGTGAATGGCGCGCGCCGCGGCGCGCGCCGGTGGGGCCCGCATGATAGGCGTGCTGCGGTGTGCGCGGCGACAATGGGCCGATGAGCCAGCCCGTCTTCCCCGCCGGCCTGCCGGCGCGCATCGAGGGCGCGAGCGCGTGGTACGGCCCGGCGATGGCCGCGCGCGAAGACTGGATCGAGACCCTCTCGCCTGCCGAGCTCGACGAACTCGCGCACGCCTGCACGCCGTGGCTGTCGGAGCACGCGGACTGGAGCGAGCTGTCGCGCGAACGCTTCGTGCTGCCGACGCTGGCGCCGCGGCTGGCGCGCCTGCAGCGCGAACTGCTCGAAGGGCGCGGCTTCGTGCTGGTGCGCGCACTGCCGCTGGCCGCCTGGGGGCGTCGCCGCAGCGCGGTGGCGTTCTACGGCCTCGGCATGCACCTCGGACGACCGCTGTCGCAGAACGCGCAGGGCCACCTGCTGGGGCACGTGCGCGATCAGGGCCTGTCGTCGGCCGATCCCAACGTGCGCATCTACCAGACGCGCGAGCGGCAGACCTTCCACACCGATTCGGCCGACGTGGTGGGGCTGCTGTGCCTGCAGCCGGCGCGGCGCGGCGGCGCTTCGGCGCTGGTGTCGTCGATCACGCTGTACAACGAGCTGCGCGCGCGCAGGCCCGAGCTGGCGGCGTGCCTTTTCGAGCCGCTGGCCACCGACCGGCGCGGTGAGGTGCCGCCAGGCGCCAGACCGTACTTCGAGATCCCGGTGTTCAACTGGTTCGCCGGCCGGCTTTCGACGATCTACCAGCGCCAGTACATCACCTCGGCGCAGCGCTTCGAAGACGCGCCGCGGCTCACCGCACGCCAGATCGAGGCGCTCGACCTGCTCGATGCCTTGACGGACGATCCGGCGCTGCACTTCACGATGCAGTTCGAAAGCGGCGACATGCAGTTCGTGCACAACCACACCCTGCTGCACGACCGCACCGCCTACGAGGATTGGCCCGAGCCCGCGCGCAAGCGGCATCTGCTGCGGCTGTGGCTGGCACCGCCCGCGGCGCGGCCGCTGCCGCAGGTGTTCGCGCAGCGCTACGGCAACGTCGTGCCGGGCTATCGCGGCGGTGTGCCGAGCGCCGACGGGCGCGTGGTGGCCGGTCTCGACCTCGACGAATCCATGGTC
>DATIFD010000517.1:0-3727 GCA_035455385.1 Burkholderiaceae bacterium | reverse complement strand
CGTGGGAAGCGACGCTCGGGCTGGTCGCGGGCGCGCAGCGGCTGCTGGCCAAGGGCGCGCCGCTGATCCTCTACGGCCCGTGGCGCCGCGAGGGCGTGGCGACCGCGCCGTCGAACGAAGCGTTCGACGCTTCGCTCAAGGCGCGCGATCCGCGCTGGGGGCTGCGGCGGGTAGAGGATCTCGACGCCGCCGCCAGTGCGCACGCCTTCGCACGCACGCGGCTGGTCGAGATGCCGGCGAACAATGTGATGCTGGTCTATCGCCGCTAGCGCAGCATCTCGATCGGACGCGTGGAGTCGCCGCTGCCGTTCGGCGTCATGCCTTCGCCTTGGGCTTGAAGATGTGGACGGTCTGTCGCCGCAGAGCCACCGCCGACCGAGTGAACGATAGTATTCCGCGCTGGCTCGTGTTCATGGGCCCACGAAACGGCAGGACAGCAAGATGAGCATTCGCGTTGGCATCGTCGGGATCAGCGGCTACGGCGGCGGCGAGGCGATGCGCCTCGTGGCGGGCCACCCGTCGTTCGAGCTTGTTTACGCCGCTGGCGAGGGCAGCGCTGGCAGCAGGCTGGTCGACCGGTTTCCCGGTGTGCCGGCGAAGCTGGCCGACCTGGTGATCGAGAAGTGGGACCCCACCGCCCTGCCGAGCCTCGACGTGGTGTTCGCGTCGTTGCCCACCGGCACCTCGGCCGACGCACTCGCGCGCGTCCCGAAGAACATCAAGATCGTCGACATCGGCGGCGACCATCGCTACGCCGACGGTTGGGCATACGGCCTGGCCGACGTCTGGCCCGCGCAGATCAAGGAGGCGACCCGCGTCGCCAACCCCGGCTGCTTTCCCGCGGCCGCGCTGACCGCGCTGGCGCCGCTGTTGGCGGACAACCTGGTCGAGCCGGGCCAGATCGTGATCGACGCCAAGACCGGCGTCTCCGGGGCCGGCCGGGGCGGCGGTGAGAGCAAGTTCGGCTACGCCGAGGTGAACGAAGACCTGGCGCCCTATGGCCTGCTCGAGCACACCCACATGCCCGAGATCGCGACGACGATCGAGCGCCTGAGCGGCGGGCGCAGCGCGGGCGGGCTGGTGTTCACGCCCCACCTCGTGCCGATGACCCGCGGCATCCTCGCGACGATCTACTGCTGCGGCCATGCGACGACCGAGCAATGCCTCGACGCGGCCAGGCGGTTCTATGCCGGGCGCCCGTTCATCCGCGTGACCGACAAGCCGCCGCACACCAAATGGGCGACGGGTTCGAACCTCGCGTTCGTCAGCTACGCCGCCGATCCGGCGCGCAACCTCGTGATCGCGATGGGCGTGGTCGACAACCTCGGCAAAGGGGCGGCCGGCCAGGCGGTGCAGAACGCGAATTTGATGTGCGGCTTGGCGGAGACTGCCGGGCTGGAGGGCGCGTCGGTGTGGCCGTGAGGTCAGTTGGTGAGATCGGCATCACGCGGATCGCCCCTCAGTTTCAGCGCTTGGCGCGAGCGGTAGCGCGCCGCCGACTTGCATCCACCCGGCAGGCGCAGAATGCGCGCCATTCCACGGTCGGATCGGAGGGGCCATGCCGACACGCTCTGGGTTCCATACCCGCAGTCGCCGCTCGTTCGCGGCCCTGGCCACGGCCGGCGCCGCGTTCACCCCGCAGGGTTTGACGGCCGGCCCGCCGCCCGCTGTGTCGTTCGATCCTGCGCTCGATGCGCGCGCCATCTGCCGCGGCACACCGGGCGCCGCGCCTCAACTGTTGCGCGGGCTGGTGCTGGTGGCCAGGACCGAGACGCAGCCGTTCCAGCCGCCGCCGATGCAGGCCGCCGGTGGAGCGGTGCCGCTGTACCCTGACCTCGGCGACCTGCGGTTCAAGGTGAGCACCCAGAGCGCCAAGGCGCAGGCCTACGTGAACCAGGGCATCCGGCTGGCCTTCGGCTTCAATCACGCCGAGGCGCAGCGCGCGTTCCAGGCCGCACAGAAGCTCGACCCCAACTGCGCGATGTGCGCCTGGGGCGAAGCGTGGGTGCTCGGCCCCAACATCAACGCACCGATGACGCCCGAGGCCGTGGCTCCGGCCTGGGCAGCGCTCTCCAAGGCGCAGCAACTCCAGTCGCGCGCCACGCCCAAGGAGCGCGCGCTGATCGACGCACTGGCCAAGCGCTATGCCAAGGAGCCACCGGAGCAACGCGCGCCGCTCGACGCCGCGTTCGCCGATGCGATGCGCGAGGTGGCGGTGCGCTTTGGCGACGACGACACCGTGCTGACGATGTTTGCCGAGAGCGCGATGGACACGCAGCCGTGGGACTACTGGGAGGCCGATGCCGTCACGCCGAAGGGCCGCGGGCAGGACATCGTCGACGCGCTGCAGAAGGTGCTCAAGCGCAACCCCACGCACCCCGGCGCGATCCACCTCTACATCCACGCGGTGGAGGCGTCCACCACGCCCGAGCGGGCCTTGCCGTATGCGCGACGCCTGGGCGCGCTGGTGCCCGGTGCCGGGCATCTGGTGCACATGCCGGCGCACATCTACTACCGCGTCGGGCTGTACCGCGACTCGCTGGCCGTGAACAAGACGGCCATCGCGGTGGACGAGCGTTACTTCAAGACCTCGCCGTCCGATCCGCTCTACAAGTCGGCCTACTACCCGCACAACATCCACTTCGTGATGGTGTCGGCGCAGATGGGCGGCGACGGGCGCACCGCGTTGCAAGCGGCCTCGAAGCTCGATGCGTCGATTGCGCCCGAAGTGGCCAAGGCGTTCTCGATCCTCGAGCCGGTGAAGGCCGCGCCGTATACCACGCACGCGCAGTTCGCCGATGCCGACGCCGTGCTGCGCCTGCCCGCACCGCCGGCCGAGCTGGCGCTGGTGCGCACGATGTACCACTACGCGCGCGCGGTGGCGTTCGCCGCGAAGAAGGATGCCGGCGCGGCGCAGCAGGAGATCGACGCCGTCGACCGGCTCATCACCACCACCGACTACAAGCCGTTCGACACCTGGCAGGTGCCGGCCAAGCCCATCATGCAGACGGCCAAGGCCGTGGCCACCGGCCGCCTCGCCGCCGCGCGCGGCGACCTCGACGGCGCCGCCAAGGCGTACGAAGAGGCGATCGCCGTCGAAGACACGCTGCCCTACACCGAGCCGCCGTTCTGGTACTACCCGGTGCGCCAGTCGCTCGGCAGCGTGCGCCTGCAGCAAGGCAAGCTCGACGACGCGGAGCAGGCATTTCGCGACTCGCTGGCGCGCGTGCGCAGCAACGGCTGGGCCTTGGCCGGCCTGGCCGAGGTGTACCGACGCAAGGGCGACGCCAGAGCAGAAGCCGACGCGCGCCGGCGTTTTGCCAACGCGTGGTTCGGGCCCCAGAAAGGGCCTGATCCGGGCAAGCTTTGAGCGATCTTCGGCCTAACGCCCCGGCACCCTCACCCCCGCCGCCACATCGAGGTGGCCCTCCCCGCGCGCGATCCCCTCGTCCAACAGCTTCGCCAGCGCCGGCACCATCGCCAGCGTCTGCCCGCCGCGCGCCGCCTCTTCGATCATTAGCCGCAGGTCCTTGCGCGCCATCGACATCTCGAACGACGGCGGGGTGTATTGCCCGGCGCTGATGCGCTTGGCGCGCTGCGGCAGCGTCTGGCCGGGGTTGAAGTGCTCGAACAGGCTGAACGCGTCTTTCATGTCGATGCCCACCGCGGCGGCCAGCCGGCCCACGTCGCCCAGGATGCCCAGCAGCCCCAGCAGCGTGAGGTTGCC
>DATIFD010000516.1:0-3116 GCA_035455385.1 Burkholderiaceae bacterium | reverse complement strand
TGCAAGCCGTTGTTAGGTGGCACATTCTCCGAATCGGCCCAAGCTTGGAAGGTCTATCGGCCAGAAGCGGTCACTCGATTACGCTGGTCGCCTGTACGAGCACAGACTGCGGGATCTACAGGCCGTAGCGTTTCGCGACTTTTGCATTAATCACGAAGTCATAGATAGTGGGCTGCAGGACCGGAAGATCGCCAGGGTTCGCGCCCTTGAGGATACGATTTACGTAGTCCGCCGCAAGCTCCACGTTTTGATAGACCTGCGCCTGATGACTCATAAGCGCCCCCATTTCGGCTGTGCCCGGCCAATAGTGAACCACCGGAACGCCTATCGAGTTCGCGTGCTCAATCAATTCTTTCGCCCGGACTACAAAGAGCGCGTCACCGCCCAAGAGCAACGCGTCGACACGACTTCCCCTCAGCGAATCGAGTGCCGCAATCAGCGACTGAGGATCTTTCGCATACACGCGCAAAATTGCGATTCCTATGCCCCTTGCCACCTCCTGCACTCGCCGCTCGATCTTCGGTGTGGCAGGGAAATGCGGATTAAGAAGCAATGCGACGCGCGACGCATTGGGCATTGCATTCCGGATCAATTCCAGCCGTTTAACCGTCAGCTCATCGGAAAGATCACTAACCCCCGTGATATTGCCACCGGGGTGCGCGTAACTCCTGACAATCCCCGCATCGACGAGGTCGCTCGAGGTGGCAACGACCACGGGTACGCTTTGGCTGGCATCGCGCGCAACTCTCGCGGAACTGAGGCCATAAACCACTAGCGCAGCAGGACGTCCAGCGACCGCTTCTTGAATCAGTCCAGCCGATCTGGTGCTGTCGCGGTTCGCATACAGAATCTCTAGGCGGTAAGTCACTCCCTCGGTTTGCCCACTGCGCTGCATCCCATTCAGAAAATGTTCGCGGAACGGACGATGGCCTGCCTCGTCACCGTTGGTGACAATGACCACGCGAGGCAGTGACTGGGCAGACGATTGCGCGGCTCCGGTCTGCGGCAAGGCGAAGACCGCAGCGACGATTACCAGAAGCGAGTTCCCCCACAGGCGGTTCACAAGTCCCCCTCGAGAAGCCGTCCGCGTGGAGTCTATATTGGGATTGCGCGCTCAGGGTCGAAAGCAGCGTGGGCATCGGGCGATCACCGTCGAACCGATGAAGCGGGCAGGCCCGCACTGGTGCGGCCGAGCGTGGCCCGCGCCAAGTTGCACGATCTCATCGCCGGCATCCCGCCGTGCACCGTGGCGATGGAGGCTTGCACCGGTGCTCACCACTGGGCCCGTCTGTTTGCCGCGCACGGTCACGCCGTGCGGCTGATCGCCCCGAAGTTCGTCATGCCGTACCGCGTGAGCGGGGCGCGCGGCAAGACCGACGCGGCCGATGCCGCCGCGATTTGCGAAGCCGTGCAGCGACCGGCCATGCGTTTCGTGCCGCTCAAGAGCGAGCAGCAACAGTCGCAGCTGATGGTGCACCGCGCGCGCCAAGGCTACGTCCAGGCCCGCACCGCCTGCATCAACCGCATCCGTGGCTTGCTCGCCGAGTTCGGTCACGTGCTGCCCTTGAAGGCCGACACCGTGCGCCGCCAGGCCGCTGGCGTGCTGGAGGACCTGCCCGGCTGGGCCAACACCGTCATCGGCGATCTCTTGAGCGAGCTGCACCGACTCGATGAGCGCATTGCCCAGTACGACCGCCACGTGGCGCAGATCGCTCGCGAGGACGAGCGAGCGCGACGGCTGATGCAGCTGCCGGGCATCGGCGCCACGACCGCCACGGCGATGGTGGCGATGATCGGCAACGGGCACGAGTTCGCGGCCTGGCTCGGATTGACGCCGGGGCAGTACAGCTCGGGCGGCAAGAAGAGATTGGGGCGCATCACCAAGGCCAGCGACGGCTGCCTGCGCAGCCTGCTGATCCTTGGGGCTCGCTCGGTGCTGGCGCTGGCCAAGGGCAGGAGCGACGCGATCAGCAGTTGGGCCCTGGCGTTGCAGCAGCGTCGCGGCTATTGGAGGGCCGTGGTGGCCATCGCGGCCAAGAACGCTCGCATGGCCTGGGCAGTGCTGCGCCGAGGCGAGAACTTCAAGATGCCGGCGTAGTCGTCGGCCACCGAATCAGTTCACCGCGTGATGCGAAGCGTCGATGAGCACAGGTTGGACCTGCGCGGGCAGTGACCGTTGAACTCTTGGACAGTCCGATGGCTGTCGACTAACGAAGGGGTCGCCCGCGCTGCGTCTTTCATCAGGGTCCGCAGCACAAAGCTGCTGCATCGATGATCGGTTGTAGTTTGTTCAGTCCGCACCTTGCTCGATGAGCGGTGTGATCGCCGCACACGGTGAATGTCAGACGTGATTCGAGCCGCTGCGCGGCTCGAAGGGATTCGTTTGCTTGACAAACGGGGAAGCCCTTGTAGTTGGAGCTCACCCGAGGGCGACAGCTGGCGAAGCCAGCTCTTGCACTTCGGGTGCAGCGAAGGGTCAGGCCGCACCACTACACACCTTCGAGAGTGATCAGCATATCGAGCTCGCTCGTGCACTGCTTGCGCAGCGCAATGAGTGGCTGGTACTCGGGCGATGTGTACCAAGCATTGAGTGCCTGCATGTCGGGGAACTCGATAATGACCACGCGCTCTGGTTTCCAGTGGCCACTGGAAGGGCCACGCCGCGTAGCCGGTTGGGGGGTCGCCTCCAGCAAGGGGGTAGGCCGCACGCTTCCCGGGGGCCGCAGGCTCTATCGTGGGGTGGCTTCGATTACGAAGATGGCCCCCCGGGTCGGTACGAGTGCCGAGAACGTGAACCCAGCGAGTCCCAGAAGCGAGCGGAATTCGGATTCGGTGCGTATCCGCCCCCCGCGGCTTCCGAAGGCTGCAAGCATGACGATGTCCATCGTGGTGCTGTCCCAAGCACGGTAGCTGCCCTGTGGTTCATCGCCAGTGGCTTGCACCCATTCGAGGAGGATCAAGCGGCCATGCGGGCGGATGGCTCGACGGCAGTGACCGAGCACCGTGACGACGCTGGCGTCCGATAGACTGTTGACGAAGTTCGACAGGATGTACCCGTCGCACCCAACGGGTACCGACTCCAGGGCATCGCCGGCAATGAATTCGCACCGGTCACC
>DATIFD010000515.1:0-3007 GCA_035455385.1 Burkholderiaceae bacterium | reverse complement strand
AGCACGCCGATCGTCTGACCGGGCTCGACGCGCACGGCGCCACTCAGCAGGGCCGCCATCGCGGCGGCGCCGCCGGGTTCGGCGACGATGCGCAGCACGCGCCACAACGCGCGCTGCGCGTCGCGGATCGCGTCGTCGCCGACCAGCGCCGTGCGCTCGACGTGATGCTGCGCGATCGCGAAGGCCAGCGTGCCGATGCGCCGCGGCGCCAGCGAGTCGGCGGCGATGCCGCCGGCCGGCGCGTCGACCGGCGCGCCGGCCTCGAGCGCGCGCGTCAGCGTCGGCGCCCGCTCGGGCTCGACCCCGATCACGCGCGTGCGCCGCTGCAGCCACGCGGCGACGCCGCCGATCAAGCCACCGCCGCCCACCGCCACCAGCAGCGCGTCGAGCGGTGGTGCGTCGTGCTCGAACTCCAGCCCCACCGTGGCCTGGCCCTGCAGCGTCTCGATCTGGTCGTAGGCGTGGATCGGCAGCGCGCCGCTGGTTTGCGCGAACGCCTCGCTCGCCGCCAGCGCGTCGGCATAGCGCTCGCCGACGATCTTGAGCGTGGCGCCATGGGCGCGGATCTGCTCGATCTTGACCGTGCTCGCCACCTTGGGCACGAAGATCGTCGCCGGCACGTGCAGGCGCCCGGCCGCGTACGCCACCGCGGCACCGTGGTTGCCGCCCGAGGCCGCGACCACGCCGGCGCGCGGCACGTCGCGCGTGAGCAGGTGGTTGAACGCACCGCGCGGCTTGAACGAGCCGGTGTGCTGCAGGTACTCGAGCTTGAACACCAGCTGCACGCGCGGCAGCCCGAAGTCGGCACCATCGACCGCCAGCACCGGCGTGTGCCGCACGTGCGGCGCCAGCCGTGCGGCGGCGGCTTCGATCGATGTGCGGCTGAGCGCGTCGGGCAGAGGCGGCATGCGCGTGTCGTGTCGGTGGGAGCCGCCACCATAGCGGCTTTCAGCGCGCGGCGGGCCGGCGCCGCGGCGCGGCTGCCAGCAGCGCGCAGGCTGCGAGCGCCCAGGCGATCACGGCGCCCGAGGGCAGGTCGAACAGCGCCGAGGCGATCAGGCCGAGTGCAAAGCCGGCCGCACCGAGCACGTAGGCCACCGCGATGCGTCGCGCGCCGGTGAGCGAGCGTGTCGCGAGCGCCGGGATGATCAGGCTCGAGAACACCAGGTACACCCCCACCAGCTGCACCGACGCGGTGACCGCGAGCGCGAACACGACGTAGAAGCCGTAGCGGCCGAAGCGCCGCACGACGCCGCCGCGCAGGGCCGCCAGCACCAGCGCCGACACCGCGGCGAGCCAGCCGAGCTGTGCCGCGTCGACCCACAGGATCTGGCCGACCAGCAGGTCTTTC
The DNA here is from genome assembly GCA_035455385.1 of Burkholderiaceae bacterium. Lineage (GTDB taxonomy): Bacteria > Pseudomonadota > Gammaproteobacteria > Burkholderiales > Burkholderiaceae_C > JAEUPI01. Next base: position 1,656 of record DATIFD010000515.1, on the reverse strand, counting down.
AGGTGCTCGCCGCCGTGCGGGTTGCCGGCCAGTACCAGGATGCCCGCGCACGCAGCGAGCACGAACGACACGCCGATCAGCGCCTCCTGCTGCGCGCCGGCGCGGCGCTCGGTCCACGCCAGCAGCGCGGCGCCGGCCAGCGCCGCGATCACTGCTGCCGCCTGCACCGCGATGCCGTGGTCGGGAAAGCCGATCGCGTCGGCGACGATGACGCCCAACCCCGCCATCTGTGCGACGGCGAGGTCGATGAACACGATGCCGCGGTCGAGCACCTGGGCCCCGAGCGGCACGTGCGTTGCCAGCACCAGCAGGCCTGCCAGCAGCGGCAGGCCGACGATGCCCCAGTCGAGCGCGTGCAAGTTCATGGTGCCCCCTTGGCGCTACGCGCCTTCCCCCAGGGCTCCGCAGGAGCCCCTTCGTGGCTCGTGGGGAGCGAGTGGCTTGGGAGCGGCCCGGCGCCACTCACTTGCTGGCCCCCGCGGCCGCGAGCAGGCGCTCGACCGTGTCGTCGAACAGCGCGAACAGGTCCTTGCTCGCGTCGTCGCCGCCCACCGTGAACGGCAGGCGTACCGCCGGGATGCCGGCGTTCTTCTGCAGCCACTCCGATGGCCGCCCGTCCTGGTAGGCCGCGTACAGCACCATCCTCGCCGGCTGCGCCTTCAGCGATGCCAGCACCTGCTGCAGGTGCGACACCGACGGCTCGACGCCGGGCTTGGGTTCGAGCACCGCGACCTCCTTGAGGCCGAGCCAGTCGTACAGATACGCGAACGCCTTGTGCTGCGAGGCCACCGGCATGCCGCGCAGTGGCGCGGCCTTCGCACTCCAGCGCTCGATTGCCTGCTGCCAGCGCCGCTGGAAGTCCGCCGCACGCTGCGTGTAAGCGGCTGCATTGGCGGCGTCGACCTCCTGCAGGCGCACGGCCAGCGCGGTGGCCACCAGCGCGATGTTGCGCGGATCGGTCTGGATGTGCGGGTTGCCGGCGGCATGCACGTCGCCCATCGAGCGGTCGACCTGGGTCGGCACCTCGAGCTTGCGCACGTGGTCGGCGGCGGCGAAGTTGGCCGGCTGGCCGGCCTGGATCTTGGCGTTGCCCGACTGCTGCAGCAGCACCGGCAGCCAGCCCACCTCGAGTTCGGCACCGGTGCACACCAGCAGGTCGGCGTTGCGCGCGCGCGCGATCAGGCTCGGCCGGGCCTGGATCTGGTGAGGGTCCTGCAGCGCACTGGTGGCCACCTGCACGTCGAGCAGCGGGCCGCCGAGTTCCTGCGCGAGCGCGCCCCACTCGGGCTCGCAGGCGAGCACGCGCAGCACGGCGTGGGCGGGAGCGGTAAAGGCCGCCATGACGGTGAAACAGCAAACTGTGAAGGTCCTGATGGCGTTCATGCGAGATCCTCGAGGTGGTCAAAATGCATGGGCACCGTGCGCGCCCAGGCTCATCTGGTACTGCAGCAGCCACTGGTTGTCGGTGAACCCCTGGCGCGCCTCGTCGCGCGCGTGTTGGAGGCGCAGGCGCGAGAACTCGCTGGCGCTGAAGTCGACCATCAGCGAGTTCTTGCGCGGGTGGTAGCCGTTGGCGTCGAGCAGCGTCGGCCCCACGTACGACAGCGTGCCAGGGTCGAGCCGCTCGGTGCGAAGGCCCACTCGCCAGCGCGGCAT
>DATIFD010000514.1:0-8337 GCA_035455385.1 Burkholderiaceae bacterium | reverse complement strand
GTCGCTACCGCACCCCGAGCTTCGCGCCCGATGCCGCGCTGATCGCACCGCAAGCACCCGAGCGCAGCGTGCTCGTCGCGCGCATGCGCTCGCGGCAGGCACAGACCCAGATGCCCCCGCTGGGCACCCACGTCACCGACCCCGAGGGCCTCGCGCTCGTCGAGCGGTGGATCCACCAACTGTCGTCAAACCTCGAGGACACGCCATGACTCCTGCACCTGTTATTGCTTCGTTCCGGGCCGTGGCCGCCGCCGCGGCGCTGGCCACCGCCGTGCTGTCGGCGGTGCCGACCGCCCAAGCCTCCGATGCGCCCGCAGCGGACAAGGTGGCGCGCGGCAAGTACCTGGTGAGCACCAGCGGCTGCCACGACTGCCACACGCCGTTCAAGCTCGGTGCCAACGGGCCCGAGCCCGACATGACGCGCGCGCTGTCGGGTCACCCGCAATCGCTGGTGATGCCGCCGGCTCCGCAGCTGCCTGCCGGGCCGTGGCTGGTAACGATGGCGGCGACCAACACCGCGTTCGCGGGCCCGTGGGGCGTGAGCTTCACCGCCAACCTGACGCCCGACGCCGAGACCGGCTTGGGCCAATGGTCGCTGAAGAACTTCATGGACACCATCCGCACCGGCCGCCACATGGGCCGCGGGCGTCCGGTGCTGCCGCCGATGCCGATCCCGGTCTACAACAACTTCACCGACGATGACCTGGAAGCGGTGTACAGCTACCTGCGCACGATCGCGCCGATCAGCAACCGCGTGCCCGAGCCGTTGCCGCCGGGGCAGAGCACGGCTGCCAAGTGACCGTGGCGAAGCGGTCCGCGGGTGGGCGCGCTCAGGCGCTCAGCCACGGCCGCAGCTCCTCGGGGCGCTGGCGCACGTAGGCCAGCACCTGCCGGCGTTTCTCGGGGCCGCGCTTGCCGTCGTCGCCGGCGGAGCCCTCGCCGAAGAAATCGGGCTCGACGGCCTCGATGCGCTCGTAGATGGCGCGCCAGTGCTTCTTGAGCCCGTGCACCGACACGTCCAGCAGCGCCATCAGCGCGTCGTCGTGCTCGTCGAACAGCGCGTTGCACAGCAGCTTCCGCTGCGCCGCGCTGAAGCGAAAGCGCGGCGCCTGCCACTCGAAGCAGTTGCGCGCGGTGGTGCCGGGCATCTGCGCCAGCGCTTGCGCACGCGTCAGCACGAACAGCGCCGGCCGCTGGTCCGGCGGACGGCTCGCCAGCTCGCCCTCGTCGGCGAACTGCGCGGCATTGAAGCCGCTTTGCAGCGCGATCGGCGCGGCGCTGGCCAGGTTCTCGTAGTACATCGCCTGCCACTGGTAGCCGTCGTGGAAGGCGCGGAACGAGTCGTTTGCGCTGGCGATCACCTTCAGCGTGTACGGATTGCCGAGGTCGAAGTGGCGCAGCGCGAAGTGCAGGATCAGCAGCACCAGCTCGCCGCGCGCATTCAGGCGGCCAACCTCACGGTCGTCGAGCATCGCCACCTCGTCGGCGAGCAGCGCGGAGTAGGCGCTGCGCGCCAGGTGGCTGCGCGGCGCGTGGTCGAGCTGCAGCCGCTGGCGCAGCAACGGCGGCACGATGATCGAGACGCCCCAGCCCTGGATGCGCTGCCCGGCCGGCAGCGCGGTGTCCTCGATCACGCCGCTGAGCATGCCCGGCGCATCGACCATGCGCGACCACCACAGGGCCAGCCGCTCACGCCCGTCATCGTCGATGCCGAGGTACGGGGGCAGCAGCGCGATGCACTCGGCGAGGTCGGCCGCGCGCAGCGGCCGGTGACGCAGGCGCGGCCGGTGGTCGGCCGGCCGGACCGGCGCGCCGCTCAGCGCGCCCATGGCCGCAGCGGATGCCGACCGGGTCGTGAGGCGAACGCGGGGCGTGCAGGTCTGGAGGTCATCGGCCGGGCCTGAAGGCCGCACAGTTGCGCGCCGCGCGGACGCGGCGCGTTCGACGATGGCGTCGATGATAAGCGCCGCTGCCCCCGCGCAAGACCCTCAGACCGATGCCTGCAGCACGCTCAGTCCCCCGGTCAGCAGCGCGTGCCCGGTGCGGGTGAAGCCGGCGGCCTGACACCGTTCACGGCCGTCGCGCACCCTCTCGGCCCGAGGGGCGTCACCGGCGAGCCGCCGCCGCAGCACGGCCACCAGCGCCGGCGCGCTGTGCCGGCGTGAATCGTCGAGCCAGTGGTCGACCCACAGCAGGCGGCCGCCGGTGCGCAGTGCGGTACGCGCCGGCTGAAGCGCAGCATCGGGATCACCGGCCGCGCTCCACCAGCGGTTGACGACCACCGCGTCGACCGGCGTGACGCCGTCGTGCGCCTGTGCCTGGACACGGGCCGCCAGGCCATGGGCCCCGATGTGATCGCGCGCCGGTGCGAGCTCCGGCCTCGCCACCTGCACGATCACCTGCAAAGCCTCGAGACCATCGGCCAGCGCGCACGCCGTGTGCACGGCGCCGCCGCCTGACGCGAACACCGTGCGGGCGCTGTCCAGCTCGATCCGCTGCGCCAGCGCCCGGCCCACGAGACCCGCCCAGACGTCTAGCGCCGCCACGGGCAGCGGCCACGGCGTCCAGGGTTCGCCGCGCAGCGCGCAGACCAGCGACGCGGCCGCCAGCGTCGCGATCATGAATGCGTCGCCCAGCCAGCCGGCGAGCGAGGCCGGGCTGCGCGCATCGAGGTAGTGGCTCGCCTCGCGGGCGTTCACGTACACGGCCTCGGGGTCGTCGCCCTCGCGATCGAGCCAGCCCAGGCCGACGAGCGCATCGAGCAGATCGGCCGCGCCGGGCCCGCGCAAGGCGAGGCGCCGCTGCAGTTGCGCGCACGTGCGGGGTCCCCGCCCGAGCTCGGTGAACACGCCCAGCTCGAGCGCAGCCTGCAGCAGGGTTGCCGCCCACTGGTCCTCGCCGCAGCGCAGGAGCCTCTCGGCCGACAGGTTGTTCATGACGCGGTCAGTGGCGCGCGAGCAGCCACGCTGCCGCCTGCGCACGCGAGCGGGCGCCGAGCTTGCCGAGGATGTTGGCGACGTGGCGTTTCACCGTGTGCGGGCTCAGTCCGAGCGCGCGCGCGATCATCTTGTTGCTGTCGCCGACCACGATGCGCTCGAGTACCTCGCGCTCGCGGCTGCTCAGCGTCGAATCGGCTCGCGGCGCCGGATGCCCTGCGAGCGCGATGCCGGGTGCGCCGTCGATGCCGGCGCCCCGGCGGGCGTTGTCGAGTGCCGACCGCACCAGACGCAGCACGGTGTGCTGCAGCTGGTCGACGACGGCGGCGTGGGGCTGGTACACGACGCCGCCCTCGATGGCGGCGTCCGGGTGGTCGGTGCTGAAGTTCATCGGTTGCTCCTCGGATCTCGCGACGTTGTAGGAACGAGGGCCGCTCGGCCTGCTCGATGGGCGCGCATCGTAGGAAAGCGACCCTCACGACACCATGCTCAAAAAGAGACCTCGCGTTTCAAGTGAAATCTCCGACCCGAGCGATCGCGCGTCCCGCGGTTGGAGGACCGGCGCTGCCTCGATCGCCCAGTTCGCTGCACAAGATCGGCGAGCCGACGCCCAACCCGCTGGCGCGAGCGGGCTGATCGCGCGCAATTCACTCGATGTCGTCGATGTGCCGCGGCCAGCTCGCCTTGAGCAGGGTCGACAGCGCGCGGTCCGCGAGCAGACGACCGCCGGTCTGGCAGCGCGCGCAGTAGTTCGTCTCGTTGTCGGCGTGCACGATGCGCTGCACCGGCGCACCGCACACCGGGCACGGCTGCCGGTACTTGCCGTGCACTGCCATCTCCGGCCGGAAGGCGGTCACCTTTTCGGGCCAGCCGCCGTGGCGTGCCGCCGCGTCGGCGCGCAGGCGGTCGGTCCACTCCACGAGCACCGTGCGCGTCGCATCGTGCAGGCGGTGCACCTCCTCGGCGGTGAGCTTGCGCGTCAGCACGATCGGTGACAGCCGCGCGCGGTGCAGGATCTCGTCGGCATAGGCGTTGCCGATGCCGCTGAACAGGCGCGGGTTGGTCAGGCTGCGCTTCAGGGTGTGGTTTTCGGCCGCCAGCTGCCGGGCGAACGCCGGCTCGTCGCTGTCGAGCACGTCGATGCCACCGGGGTCCATCGCACGCAACGCGTCGCGTCCGTCGACCACGTGGATCGACGCGCGGCGCTTGGTCCCGGCCTCGGTCAGCAGCAGCGTGCCGCCGGCGAACGCCAGGCTTGCCAGCGCCCCTCGCGCCGGCGGCTTGGCGCCGGCGGCCAGCCAACGCAGGCGGCCGGCGACCATCAGGTGGATCACGACGAACAGCGGCCGATCGTCGTCGCCCTGCAGCTCGAGCACGACGCGCTTGCCGAGTCGTTCGACGCCGACCACGCGGCGCCCCTCGACCGATGCGATCGGCGGCACCGCCGTGCGCAGCACGAACGGATCAGTGATACGCACGCGCTGCAGCGTGTCGCCGCGGACCTTCGCGGCCAGGCTCTCGACGTAGACCGTGATGTCGGGCAGCTCGGGCACGGCGGCAGTGTGCCAGCGCCCAACAGGCCTCTGTCAGCCGCTGCCCTTGGCGGTGGTGGGCACCAGCGCGGCCATCGCCAGGCTCTGCGCATCGCCGCGCTGCTGCAGCCCGGCCACCGTTCCCAGGCGGTCCGGCACCGAGCGGTTCTGGCTGACCTTCCACTTGCCGACCCAGCGCTCCACCGCGATCTCGATGCCGACGATCGCCTTCAGCATCTGCTCGACGTAGTCGGCCGGGGCGTCGCTGACCGCCCACGGCACCGCGTGGCCCGCCTCGTGCGTCTGCGTCAGCCGCGTCACGATTGCCAGCAGCTCGTCGCGCGACTCGATGGCGCGCGCGGTGCCGTGCGCGTGCACGACCGCGTAGTTCCAGGTCGGCACCACCTTGCCGTGCTCACGCTTGCTCGGGTACCACGACGGCGAGACGTAGGCCTGGGCACCTTGGAACACGGCGACGCAGGCGCCGAGCGATCGCCACACCGGGTTGGCGCGTGCGACATGCCCGACCAGCGTGCCGTGCGGGCCGCGATCGGCATCGAGCAGGAACGGGATGTGGTTGACCAGCAGCCCGTCGCTGCCGTGCACGACCCAGGTGGCCAGGGGATGCTCGCGCACAAGCGCGTGCATCACTTCGGGGCGGTCCTCGACGAAGTGGGCTGGCAGGTACATCGGCGGTCTCTCGGAAGGCTGGCCAGCAAGGATAATTGCGGCTGGCTCCCGCAGGCGCCGCTGCGGCGCCGGCGCGACATTGCATCTGTCATCGCGGACGCCCGGCGTCTCGCTCCCGCTTCCTCTCCATGTCCGACATCGCCACCGAGGTCCGGCGCCGCCGCACCTTCGCCATCATCTCGCACCCCGACGCGGGCAAGACCACGCTGACGGAGAAGCTGCTGCTGTTCTCCGGCGCGATCCAGATCGCCGGATCGGTCAAGGCGCGCAAGGCCAGCCGCCACGCCACCAGCGACTGGATGGAGATCGAGAAGCAGCGCGGCATCTCGGTGGCCAGCTCGGTGATGCAGATGGAGTACCGCGGCTGCGTGATCAACCTGCTCGACACGCCGGGCCACCAGGACTTCAGCGAAGACACCTACCGCGTGCTGACCGCGGTCGACGCGGCGCTGATGGTGATCGATGCCGCCAACGGCGTCGAGCCGCAGACGCGGCGCCTGCTGCAGGTATGCCGGGCGCGCAATACGCCGATCCTCACGTTCGTCAACAAGATGGACCGCGAGGTGCGCGAGCCGCTGGCGCTGATGGACGAGATCGAGCGCGAGCTCGGCATGGCCGTGGTGCCGTTCACCTGGCCGGTGGGGATGGGCAAGGTGTTCCACGGCGTGATGGATCTCAAGCGCGAGCAGATGCGCGTGTTCGTGCCGGGCGAGGACCGGAACCGCGACGACGACGAGATCCTGCAGGGCTTGGCGAACCCCGCGTATGCCGAGCGCTTCGGCGCGCAGTACGAGCACGCGCGGCACGACATAGACCTCGTGCGCGAGGCCGCGCCTGCGTTCGACGAGGCCGAGTTCCTCGCCGGCCACCAGACACCGATGTTCTTCGGCTCGGCGATCAACAACTTCGGCGTCCGCGAGGTGCTCGATGCGCTGGTCGATCTGGCGCCACCGCCCGGTGCGAAACCCGCGATGCAGCGCGTGGTGCAGCCCGACGAGCCCAAGTTCAGCGGCGTGGTGTTCAAGATCCAGGCCAACATGGACCCGGCGCACCGCGACCGCATCGCGTTCGTGCGCGTCGCCTCGGGCCACTTCGAGCGCGGCATGAAGCTCAAGGTCACCCGCTCCGGCAAGGAGCTCAAGCCCAACACGGTGGTGAGCTTCCTGTCGCAGCGCCGCGAGCTGCTCGACGAGGCGTTCGCCGGCGACATCATCGGCATCCCGAACCACGGCGTGCTGCAGCTCGGCGACACGCTGACCGAGGGCGAGCCGCTGCAGTTCACCGGCCTGCCGTTCTTCGCGCCGGAGATGTTTCGCACTGTCGAGGTGGCCGACCCGCTGCGGACCAAGCAGCTGAAGTCCGGCTTGACGCAGCTCGGCGAGGAGGGCGCGATCCAGGTGTTCCGCCCGGTGGCCGGCACGGTGCTGTTGCTCGGCGCAGTGGGTCAGCTGCAGTTCGAAGTGGTGGCGCACCGCCTGGAGCACGAATACGGCTGCAAGGCGCGCATCGCGCCCGCGCGCTACTCGATCGCGCGCTGGGTCACCTGCGACGACGCCGACGGCGGCGAGCGCGAGCTGCAGCGCTTCATCGACGCCAACGCGCACCGCATGGCGTACGACGCGGTCGGCGCGCCGACGATCCTGGTGGAGTACGCCCCCGAGCTGCGCGCGATCGAGAGCAACTGGCCGAAGATCAGGTTCCACGCGCTGCGCGAGCACGCCGGCCTGGTGTTCCAGAAGCAGCTCGAGGCCTGAGTCCGGCCTCAGTAGCGGCATCGTAGCGCCGACGCCCTAGCCGTTTCGGGGTTGGCCTTGCAGATCGTGGGACATCGCGTTCAGCCAGACCTTGGTCGACTCCGTCCACAGCTTCTGGGCCGACCACAGCGCCTGCATCGGCCCTTCGGGCACGGTCGGCTCGACGAGGTCCTGCGCCGACGCGAGATCGATGCGGCCGTTGCGCGCGAACAGCGGAGTCAGCCACTGCATCGCGAGGGCTTCCATTTGCTTGAACCATGCCGCCTGCACGTCGAGCAGGCCCGCGGTCCATTGATTGGACAGTTGGCTCCAGCGCGCCACCTGTTCGGCGGCAAAGTTGGCCGGCACCCCGGCCAGTCGCTGCGGCGTGCCGGCATGCTGAAGATCCTCGGCCTCGATTGCGATGTCGTGGCGCAGGCCCTGCCAGGCCTGTTCGCCGGCGCGCTGCATCTGCCCGGCGAACTGGCTCCACATCGCCATCGGGTCGAACGGCGCTGCGCCGCCTCCGGCCACCGATGGGTTGACCGGCTCTGCTGCGCGGCTGCGCGCGGCCCGGCGCGGCGACGGCGTCGCGCGAGCGCGTGCGGGCGCGGCTGCGGATGGCTTGCGTGGCATGCGATGTCTCCGGTTTGAGCCCCCAGCTTAGCGCGACAGCATCCGCCGCGCGTTGATCTCGCGCAGACTCGCGGTCAACCGCGGTGGATCGGGTCGATCCAGGGCACCGTCTCGGGCTTCTCGACCGGCTCGATGTCCAGATTGACCGCCACCGCCTCGCCGTCGCTGCGCACCAGCACGCACTCGAGCACCTCGGTCGGGCTGGCGTTGATCTCCTGGTGGGGCACGTACGGCGGCACGTAGATGAAATCGCCCGGGCCGGCTTCGGCGGTGAACTCCAGCCGCTCGCCCCAGCGCATGCGAGCCCGGCCCTTGACCACGTAGATCACGCTCTCCAACGGGCCATGGTGGTGGGCGCTGGTCCTGGCATCGGGATGGATGTGCACCGTGCCCGCCCACAGCTTTTGCGCGCCGACGCGCGCAAGGTTGATGGCCGCCTTGCGGTCCATGCCGGGCGTCTGCGCGGTGTTGGGGTCGAGTTGATTGCCGGGCACGACGCGCACGCCGTCGTGCTTCCAGCGCTCGCTATGGGCATCGGCCACTGGGGTTTCTCCGTCGTCGAGCCGGGCATGCTACGCCGGCGTGCCGCCGGAGGCCATTGTTGCCCGGTGCGTCGACAATACCAGTTCCATTAACACAAATATGTACGCGATGATTCCGCTGGTGCGCTGCAGGCTCGAAAGACCGCGTGGCTTGGTGCGGCTTAGGCTTGGCTCGGGTTCACAGCGCCGCATCGTTCGTGCAGACTCGGCCGCCGGATGACCGCAACACGAACGGCCTCCTTCGAGGGCCTCGGCGAGCAAGACATCC
>DATIFD010000513.1:0-3261 GCA_035455385.1 Burkholderiaceae bacterium | reverse complement strand
CGGAAGTCCTCGATGGTGGCGTAGCCCTTGCGGTCCATGTAGTCCGAAAGGCCGTCGATCATCTCCTCGACGATCTTGAAGCCGTAGGTCATCGCCGCCGTGCAGACCTGCACGGTGCCGCAGCCCAGCGCGATGTACTCGGCCGCGTCGCGCCAGGTGGTGATGCCGCCGATGCCCGAGATCGGCAGGCCGGCGGTCTGCGGGTCGCGCGCGATGTCGGCCACCATGTTGAGCGCGATCGGCTTGACGGCCGGGCCGCAATAGCCGCCGTGCGAGCCCTTGCCGTCGACGGTGGGGCTCATCACCATGCGCTCGAGGTCCACGCCCATGATCGAGCTGACGGTGTTGATCAGCGACACCGCGTCGGCACCGCCCGCCTTGGCCGCTCGCGCGGGGTAGCGGATGTCGGTGATGTTGGGCGTGAGCTTCACGATCACCGGCAGCTTGCCGTACTGCTTGCACCAGGCGGTGACCATCTGGATGTACTCCGGCACCTGGCCCACCGCAGAGCCCATGCCGCGCTCGCTCATGCCGTGCGGACAGCCGAAGTTCAGCTCGATGCCGTCGGCGCCGGTGTCTTCGACGCGCGCGACGATGGCCTTCCACGCCTGTTCCTGGCACGGCACCATCAGCGACACCACCAGCGCGCGGTCGGGCCAGTCGCGCTTGACTCGGGCGATCTCGTCGAGGTTGACCTGCAGCGGCCGGTCGGTGATCAGCTCGATGTTGTTGAAGCCGATCACGCGCCGATCGGGCGAATGCAGGGCACCGTAGCGCGGCCCGCTGACGTTGACGATCGGCGGGCCGTCCTCGCCGAGCGTTTTCCAGACCACGCCGCCCCAGCCGGCCTCGAACGCGCGGTTGACGTTGTATTGCTTGTCGGTCGGCGGCGCCGAGGCGAGCCAGAACGGGTTCGGGCTCGCGATGCCGAGGAAGGTGGTGCGCAGGTCCGCCATGTCAGTGCCGCCCGGCCGCCCGAAGGCACTGACGCGCCCCCACGGGGGGCAGCGAACGAAGTGAGCGTGGGGGTTGTTTCATTCCTAGACTCCCATCAGCGCGTCGTGCATCGACCCGGCGGCGACCTTGCCGTGCTGCACCGCTTCGACGGTCAGGTCGCGGCCGCCGGCGCGGCAGTCGCCGCCGGCCCACACCCTGGGGTGGCTGGTGCGGCCCTGCGCATCGGTGGCGATGCGCCCGGCTTTCAGTTCGATCGCGGCGCCCACCGGTGCGGCGACGAAGCTCTGGCCGATCGCCTGCAGCACCATGTCGGCGGGCAGCGTGAAGGCGTCGGCGGTGTCGGCCAGCTTGCCGTCGCGCAGCGTCGTCGAGGCGAAGCGCACGCCGGTGACCGCACCGCCTTCGGCCAGGATCTCCTTTGGCGCTGCCCAGTGGCGGATCTTGACGCCGTGGGTCTGCGCCCAGTCCTGCTCGTGCGACGACGCCGGCATCGCCTCGGGGCCGCGCCGGTACACGATGGTCGACTCCTCGGCGCCCAGCAGGCGGGCCTGCACCGCGGCGTCCACCGCGGTCATCCCGCCGCCGATCACCACCACGCGCCGGCCCACCGGCAGCTGCGACAGATCCTTCGCCTGGCGCAGCTCGGCGATGAAATCGACCGCGGCGCGCAGCCCCGTTGCCTGGGGCTCGGCGATGCCCAGCGCGTTGATGCCGGCCAGCCCGAGGCCGAGGAAGACGGCGTCGTGGCCCGGCAGCAGCGAGTCGAGCGTCATGTCGCGGCCCAGCTGCGTGTCGCGCCGGACCTCGATGCCGCCGATCGCCAGCAGCCACTCGACCTCCTTCTGCGCGAAGCCGCCGGTGGTCTTGTAGGCCGCGATGCCGTACTCGTTGAGGCCACCGAGCTTGGGCCGGGCGTCGAACAGCACCACCGCGTGGCCGCGCCGCGCCAGGCCGTGCGCGCAGGCGAGTCCCGCCGGGCCGCCGCCGACCACTGCGATGCGCTTGCCGGTGGCTGCGGCACGTTCGAACAGCGGCGCACCCGGCTTGGCGAAGTAGCCGTCGGTGGCGTGGCGCTGCAGCTGACCGATCTCGACCGGCTTGCTCTCGTTGGTGTTGCGCACGCAGGCCTGCTCGCACAACACCTCGGTGGGGCACACGCGGGCGCACATGCCGCCCAGCGGATTGGCCTGCAGGATGGCCTTGGCGGCACCGCGGATGTTGTCCTGCGCGATGCGCTGGATGAAGCTGGGGACGTCGATGCCGGTGGGGCAGGCCGCGATGCACGGCGCATCGTGGCAGTAGTAGCAGCGCTCGGCCTCGATCAGCGCCTGCGCGCGCGTCAGCGGCGGGTGCGAATCGGCGAAGTTCCTGGCGTATTCGTGCGCCGCCAGCCGGCCTCCGTGCAACCCCGTTGCGCGCGCCTCGGCACGCGGACCGGCAGGGTCGCTCGCGGCGCCGGTGCCGCGCTGTGTTGTGGCCATGGCCTGGGTTCTCCTCGAGCTGGTGTTCACCGGCGCCCGCGTTGGCAGTGACCGACGGGCATGCAAGACCTGGGCCACAGGTGTTGCCGTGTGCCGATGGTGGCTCGCCGGCAAAGTTTTACCAGTTGGTAATTTCCCGCGTGACAGCGGGTGCAGCGCCGGGCACCGTGGCCGCATGCCCGCTGCCGCGCGCCGCCAGAGTCACGCCACTGCCCCTGCCCCGATAGCGGCCAATGCCAGGGGCGGTGTGGCTGTCGGTCGCAGGCCGCCGCGCGCGGCGCGCATCGAAAAGGAGCGGCGCATCCTGCGCGAGGCCGAAGCGCAGTTCGCGCGCTATGGCTTCGAAGGCGCATCGCTCGAGGACATTGCCGTCGCGGTGGGGCTGAGCCGCCACAACCTGCTGTACTACTTCCCGAGCAAGCAGGTTCTGTATCACCGGGTGCTCGACGACGTGATGACGCAGTGGCTGGCCGGCATGGGCGAGCTGGCCGTCGGCGACGACCCGGAGACTGCGCTGCGCCGCTACATCGCTGCCAAGCTGCGCTCGTCGCGCGAGCGCCCCGACGGCTCGGCCGTCTTCACCAAGGAGGTGATCGCCGGCGCACCGCGTTATGCCGACGCGATCACGAGCCGCGTGGCGCCGGCGCTCGCCGCCGACGTGCGCGTGTTCGAGCGCTGGGCCCGCCAGGGCCGCGTGGCCCGGCTGGACTTTCGCCACCTGATGTTCGTCATCTGGGCCGTCACCCAGGCCTACGCCGATCTGGCGCCGCAGTTCGCGCTGTTGCTGGGCAAGCCGGCGCTGGACAGGTCCGACTTCGCCGCC
>DATIFD010000512.1:0-11116 GCA_035455385.1 Burkholderiaceae bacterium | reverse complement strand
ACGCGCTGCTCGCCGATCCGCAGCTCAGCGGCGATCGCGTGCGCTATCGCGCGGTGGCGCGCGAACAGGCGCAAGCAGCCTCGGTGGTCGCGCTGTATCGATCGCTGCAGCAGCGCGAGCGCGATATCCAGCAGTCGCGGCAGCTGCTCGCCGACCCCGACATGGCCGAGCTGGCCAAGGAAGACGTCGCTGCGGCAACGGCCGACGTTGAACGCCTGGGGTCACAGCTGCAAACCGCCCTGCTGCCCCGAGACCCCGACGATGAGCGCAACGTGTTCCTCGAGATCCGAGCCGGTACCGGCGGCGACGAATCGGCACTCTTTGCGGCCGACCTCGCGCGCATGTACCTGCGCTACGCGGAGCGACATGGCTGGCGAACCGAGGTCATGAGCGAGAGCGCGTCGGACTTGGGCGGGTACAAGGAAATCGTCGTGCGCGTCGAGGGCGATCGCGTCTACGAGCACCTGAAGTTCGAATCCGGCGGTCACCGTGTGCAGCGCGTGCCGGTCACCGAGGCACAGGGTCGCATCCACACCAGCGCCTGCACAGTGGCGGTGCTGCCCGAACCCGACGAGCAAGCCGAAATGACGCTCAACCCGGCCGAGCTGCGGATCGACACCTTCCGCGCCAGTGGCGCGGGCGGGCAGCACGTCAACAAGACCGACAGCGCCATCCGCATCACCCACCTGCCGACCGGCATCGTCGCGGAGTGCCAGGACGACCGCTCGCAGCACCGCAACAAGGCCAAGGCGATGGCCGTTCTGCTGGCCCGACTGCGCGACCGGGAGCGCGAGGAACGTCGGCACAAGGAAGCCACCGAGCGGCGCAGCCTGATCGGCAGCGGCGACCGCAGCGACCGCATCCGCACCTACAACTTCCCGCAAGGCCGGCTGACCGACCACCGCATCGGGCTGACGTTGTATCGACTGAACAGCATCCTCGATGGCGATCTCGATGAGGTGGTGCAGGCGCTGGCGGCAGCGCGCGCGCAACAGCAGCTCGAGGCGCTCGAGACCGGCGCATGAATGTCCAGCAGGCGCTGGCGACCGCCCAGGCGCGCGGGCTGGAGCGACTCGACGCGACCCTCCTGCTGGCCCACCGTCTGCAGCGTCGCCGGGAGTGGCTGATTGCGAACCCAGACCAGGAGATCGATGCCAAGGCCTTTGCAGCGTTCGACGACGACTGCCGGCTCCGCGCCGACGGCGTGCCGCTGGCCTACCTGACCGGTCGGCGCGAATTCATGGGTCTGGACCTGCGGATCACACCCGACGTGCTGGTGCCGCGGCCCGAGACCGAGACCTTGGCGCAATGGGCGATCGAACGGGTGCAGGCCATGTCCTGTGCCCGACCCCGGGTGATCGACCTTGGCGCCGGCAGCGGTGCGCTGGCGCTGGCGATTGCACACGCCTGCCCGCGCGCCGAGGTCACGGCCACCGACAGCAGCGCGGCTGCTTTGGCGGTGGCGCGCACCAATGCGCGGCGTCTCGGCCTCACGGTGCGCTTCCTGCTCGGCGACTGGTGGTCGGCGGTTGGCAGCGGCCAATTCGACCTCGCCGTGAGTAATCCGCCGTACGTTGCCGCAGGCGATCCATACCTGACCGCGCTGCGGCACGAGCCGCAGGCGGCCCTCGTCGCCGGCGCCAGAGGACTCGACGCCCTGAAGCGGGTGATCGGCCAGGCGCAGCCGCACCTTCACGGCTGGCTACTGGTCGAGCACGGCTACGACCAGGTTGACGACGTGCGGCACTTGCTGGCCGGGGCCGGCCTCGTGGGCATCGAGACCCGCCGGGACCTGGCCGGCCACACGCGCTGTAGCGGCGGACAAACACCTCCGACCCGCGCCTGCGCGTAGCCAACGCGCCACGTTCGGCGCGGTCCCCCTTAAATGTGGTTGCCACGCTCACAATTGCGTGTTCACTTGCGAACCTTCCAGTCGTAGGATGGACTCATTGGCAGTGGTAATTCGCTGTGCCGCTGTCGGTGACACGATGCGTTGGAAGCTGGTCGCACTGTCGGGATTCCTCGTCGCAGCAGTGGCACCTGCTGTAGGCGCAGGCGGCCAGGGCTTGAGCGTCGATGCCGACCGTGTCAACTGGCCGCAATGGCAGGCGCGGTTGCAGGTGTTCACCGAGCCGATGACGCCGGGGCTCACTTCTTTCGACGACGCATCTCTGCGGCCACGCTCGGCAGCCCTGTTCGGCGACTACTACGTCTCGCGGCCTTACCTCGGACAAGCGGGCGGCATGCGCGTCACCAGCGGACTGTTGACGGGCGCGCGCGGCGCGGTGTTCGGCCCTGGGTTGATGACCCCGCCGGGCCTGTTCGGCTTCGGCAGCCAGACCCGACCCAGTCTGGGTATGTCATCGCTGGACGCCAGCGGTGACATGCTGACGTGGCCCTACCTCGGCATCGGCTACAGCGACAGCAGCCTGCGCGGCGGCTGGGGATTCAGTGCCGACCTCGGGTTGGCGGCCCAGAACTTCGGCTTGGGGCGCACGGCACGTTCCCTGGGCAACCAGCCGCTTGACGACATGATTCGCGACATGCGCCTGGCACCGGTGCTGCAGCTTGGTGTCTCGTATCGGTTCTGACGTCGTTCCCGAGGGTCTTGAAGCGCGCGGCTCCAGCCGCAGCTTGGCTTTGCCGTATAAATGTCGCCTGGAAGATGCACTGGGACACCAAGATGGATGACGTTCAAAAGCGAATCGACGAGCTCGTCAAGAACCACAAGATCGTGCTGTTTATGAAGGGCACCGCGCAGTTTCCAATGTGCGGCTTCTCCGGGCGTGCCGTGCAGGTGCTCAACGCCTGCGGGGTCCAGGAGCTGACGACCGTCAACGTGCTGGAGGACGAAGAGGTTCGCCAAGGCATCAAGCAGTACGCCAACTGGCCGACCATCCCGCAGCTCTACGTCAACGGTGAATTCGTTGGCGGGTCCGACATCATGATGGAGATGTACCAGTCCGGCGAGCTGCAGCAGTTGCTGACGGCTTGACGCCCATGCCCGATCGCCTGGTGGTCGGCCTGAGCGGCGCCAGCGGTGCGATCTACGGGGTCCGAATGTTGAGGCGCGCGCGCTCTCTCGGCGTTCAGACCCACCTCGTGGCCACGGCAGCCGGCGTGTTGAACGCCCACCACGAACTCGGGCTCGACCGGCAGGCGCTGCACGAACTGGCCGATCACAACCACGCCCCGGGCGACATCGGTGCCTGCGTCGCCAGTGGCAGCTTCGATGCCGCAGCGATGGCGGTCGCCCCCTGCTCCATGAAGACCCTCGCGGCCATCGCGCACGGTCTTTCGGACAACCTGCTGACGCGTGCAGCCGACGTGATGCTCAAGGAGCGGCGGCGCCTGCTGCTGATGGTGCGCGAGACACCGCTGAATCTGGCGCACCTGCGCAACATGACGGCTGCCACCGAGATGGGCGCGATTGTCTTCCCACCGTTGCCGGCGTTCTACCACCGGCCGCAGTCGATCGACGAGATGGTCGACGACACCGTCGAGCGAGCGCTCTCGTTGCTCGGGTTGGCCGGCGCAAGCCCGCGAGTCTGGCAAGGCCTGTAGCTCGGCCTCAGCGGCGCGGAGACGCACCACCCAGCGTGCCCGCCCGCAGCCATTCGCGGCGCGCGGCGAACACCGCATCGGGGTACTCGGTGCGTCCGCGACTGCCGTTGTAGCGTCCCAGCGCGAGAAACAGATCACCGCGTTCCATGTCGAGGTAATGGCGCAAGATGACGCAGCCGAATCGCAGATTGGCTTGCATGTGGAACAGGCGCGCGGGATCACCGTCGCCGATCAGGCGGGCCCAGAACGGCATCACCTGCATGTAGCCAATCGCTCCCGCGCGGCTGACCGCGTACTTTCTGAAGCCGCTCTCGACCTGGACCACGCCCAGCACAAGTTCGGGCTCGAGGCCGGCCCGGCGGCTCTCGTACCAGACGGCTTCGAGGAATTCGACCCGTGTAACGCGCTCCGACTTGCGGCCCTTGAGCCGCTCGCTCATCGCCCCGAGCCAACGCAGATAGGCCAATCGCTCGTCGATCGAGTCGAAGGCCGCGCGCGGCGGTGCCGAATCAGCCACGGCCGCCGACAGGGCGGAGCGTACCGCGTCGGCCAGCGGCTCCTCCAACTGGGCGCCCGCCAAGGCACCGCTGCAAAGGCAGCTCAACAGACACAGCAGCGCCCCGCGCCGGGCGACGACAATCGCAGCGGCGAATTCTCCGGGCACGGTGGCCACTCCGTGGTGCGCCGCCGAGGGCTACACCCGCAGCCGCTCGCGCAGCACCCGAAGGGCGTCGGCCAGCGCAGCCTTGCTTGCGGCGGCATCGCGTCGGCCCTGAATCTCGACCTGGCCTTCCTTCAGGCCGCGTTCGGACAGCACGACACGATGCGGCACACCGATCAGCTCCCAGTCGGCAAACATCGCTCCCGGCCGCTCGCCCCGGTCGTCGAGCATGGTGTCGACCCCGAGAGCCTCGAGCTCATCATGCAGACGGATCGCCTCGTCGCGTACCGTCTCGCTGCGATCCCAGCCGATCGGACAGATCACGACTCGGAATGGCGCGATGGCATCGGGCCAGACGATGCCGCGCTCGTCATGGCCCTGCTCAATAGCTGCACCGAGGATGCGCGTGACCCCGATGCCATAGCAGCCCATTTCCATCAACTGCGGCTTGCCGGCTTCGTCGAGGTAGCTGGCACCCATCGCCTTGCTGTACTTCGTACCGAGATAGAAGACATGACCGACCTCGATGCCACGCTGGACCGCCAGCACACCCTTGCCATCGGGAGATGGGTCACCGGCGACCGCATTGCGGATGTCGGCTACGAGATCGGGCTCGGGCAGGTCGCGGCCCCAATTGACGCCGGTGAAGTGAAAGCCTTCGTCATTGGCGCCGCAGATGAAGTTGCTCATGCGCGCAACCGTGCGCTCGGCCACGACCTTCACCGGCTTTCGCGTGTCGATCGGTCCCAGGTACCCGGGCTTGCAGCCAAAGTGGTCCTCGATCTCGGCAGCCGTCGCGAAGCGAAAGCCGTCCTTGAGACCCGGCACCTTGCCGGCCTTCACCTCGTTGAGCGTGTGGTCGCCGCGAATCAGCAGCAGCCAGACCGTGGTGCGCGTGACCGAACCGTCCTCCGCCCGCTCGTCGGTGGCCAGCACCAGCGACTTCACGGTCGTTGCCAGCGGCACCGACAGCAGCTCGGCGACGTCCTCGCACGTGCTCTTGCCCGGCGTCGGCGCCCGCAGCAGCGGCTTGCCCGCAGCTGCGCGCTCCGGCAGCAGCGGCACGCACTCGGCCAGCTCGACGTTCGCAGCGTAGTCGCTGGTCGGGCAGTACACCAGAGCGTCCTCGCCGGTATCGGCAATCACCTGGAACTCGTGCGAAGCGTCCCCTCCGATCGCACCGGTGTCGGCCGCCACCGCACGGTATTGCAGGCCGAAGCGGTCGAAGATGCGCTTGTAGGCCGCAAACATCACCTCGTAGCTCCGCAATGCCGAGGCCTTGTCGCGATCGAAGGAGTACGCGTCCTTCATCGTGAACTCGCGGCCACGCATCAGGCCGAAGCGCGGCCTGCGCTCGTCGCGGAACTTGGTCTGGATGTGATAGAAGTTGCGCGGCAACTGGCGATAGCTGCGAAGTTCCTGGCGCGCGATGTCGGTGATGACCTCCTCGCTGGTGGGCTGGATCACGAAGTCGCGCTCGTGGCGATCCTTCACCCGCAACAGTTCGGGGCCGTAAGCCTGGAAGCGTCCGGACTCCTGCCACAGCTCGGCAGGTTGCACCACCGGCATCAGCAGCTCGACCGCGCCGGCCGCGTTCATTTCCTCGCGGATGATCGCCTCGACCTTGCGGATCACGCGCAGGCCCATCGGCATGTAGCTGTAGATGCCCGCGCTCAGGCGCTTGATCAATCCGGCCCGCATCATCAGCCGATGGCTGATGATCTCGGCATCGGCCGGGGCCTCTTTGAGTGTGGCGACGAAGTAGCGGGAGGCTCTCATGGCACGAGGCCGGCGGGTCCCCGTGCATGCGGGAAAGCGAGGTTCATGCCTGCGGCGCCGCCGATGCAATAATCAATTCAGTACAGGAATCGGGGTTCGATTATGCTCGACAGGGAGGGCTACCGGCCCAACGTCGGCATCGTCCTGCTCAATTCGCGCAACCAGGTCTTCTGGGGCAAGCGGTTGCGCACCCACTCATGGCAGTTCCCGCAAGGGGGCATCAAGTACGGCGAGTCGCCCGAGCAGGCGATGTACCGCGAGTTGTACGAGGAAGTCGGACTCAAGCCCGACCACGTGCGCATTCTCGCGCGCACTCGCGATTGGTTGCGCTATGAGGTGCCGGACCATTACATCCGCAAGGACGCGCGCGGGCACTATCGTGGACAGAAGCAGATCTGGTACCTGCTGATGCTGGTCGGGCGCGACAGCGACCTCGATCTGCGCGCCAGCGACCATCCGGAGTTCGATGCCTGGCGTTGGAACGACTACTGGGTGCCGCTCGAGATGGTGATCGAATTCAAGCGCGAGGTCTACGAACTGGCGCTCACCGAGCTTTCGCGGTTTCTGCCCAAGCCGGCGCATCACACACGCTACCTGCGCGCCGGGATCCGCGGTCGCACGCGCGAGGGCCCGTCGGTTCCGCAGGACACACGCGAGGGTGACGCGAGTCCGCCGGGCGGCGACGTTTCGTAGCTAGCTCCGCACCATGTTGTCGCGGTGGATCAGCTCAGGGCCATTGGAGTAGCCGAGCACCGCTTCGATCTGCGATGACGGCCGGCGGGCGATCAGACGTGATTCGCCGGCGGCGTAGTTGGCCAATCCACGCGCGATCTCGACGCCGTCGGGACCGCGCACGGCGATCACCTCGCCGCGCGCGAATTCGCCTTCGACCGCCACAACCCCAACGGGCAGCAGGCTCTTGCCTTCACCGAGGAGCTTCGCGCTGGCACCGGCATCGATGACGACTGCGCCGCGCAGCTGCAGGTGATCGGCCATCCACTGCTTGCGCGCCGCCAGCTTCGCCGTGCGAGCGCGCAGCAGCGTACCGATGGCCTCGCCGCGGCACAGGCGCAACAGGACATCGGGCTCGCGACCCCATGCGATCACGGTATCTGCGCCGCTGCGCGCGGCCCGCTTAGCAGCCAGCACCTTGGTGATCATTCCGCCACGCGACAGCGCCGAGGCCGCCGAGCCGGCCATGCGCTCGAGCTCCGGGGCGCCAGCGTCGGCCGAAGTGATAAGACGCGCTGCCGGGTCGACACGCGGATCGGCCGAGTAGAGCCCGGCTTGGTCAGTCAGGATCACGAGCGCGTCGGCCTCGATGAGGTTGGCCACCAATGCACCGAGCGTGTCGTTGTCGCCGAACTTGATCTCGTCGGTGACCACGGTGTCGTTCTCGTTGATCACGGGCACGGCCTTCAGTCCCAGCAATGCCAGCAGGGTCGAACGCGCGTTGAGGTATCGCTCGCGATCGGCCAGGTCGGAGTGAGTCAACAACACCTGCGCGCTGCGCAACCCGTGCTCCGAGAGCTTGCTCTCGTACATCTGCGCCAAGCCCATCTGGCCAACTGCGGCGGCGGCCTGCAGTTCGTGCAGCTGACTCGGGCGCGACGTCATGCCCAGGCGCTTCATGCCTTCGACGATGGCGCCGCTGGACACCATCACCACTTCGCGCCCCTCGCGAGCCAAGGCCGCGAGCTGGCGACACCAGTTGCCGATCGAATCGGGATCGACGCCTCGGCCCTCGTTGGTGACCAGGCTCGAACCCACCTTGATCACGATGCGCCGAGCGGCGCGCAGCGACTGACTCATGGCGCCGGCACTTGGCTGTGCCGAAATCGCACGTCATCGACCTCGGTGCCGGGCAGCTGGGATGGCGACAACGTCAGCCAAGCGGCCTCGAGCAGCGGCTTCAGTCCTTCGCGGGCGACCGCGGAGACCGCGAACAGCGGCCCTTTCCACCGCAAGCGGCGGGCAATGTCGCGAACCAGCGCGTCCCGACGCTCGGCGGCGACAAGGTCGATCTTGTTCAGGACGAGCCAACGCGGCTTGCGATACAGCGCCTCGTCGTACTTGCGCAGCTCGGACAGCACAGCGCGAGCCTGCGCCACGGGGTCGACCGATTCATCCAGCGGCGCGGCGTCGATCACGTGCCACAACAGTCGAGTGCGCTGCAGGTGGCGCAGGAAGTGATGGCCCAGGCCCGCACCCTTCGAAGCGCCTTCGATCAGACCAGGGATATCCGCCACCACGAAGCTGCGGCCCACACCGACGCGGACCACGCCGAGATGTGGATACAGCGTCGTGAACGGATAGTCGGCAATCTTCGGCCGCGCGTTGGAGATCGCGGCGATCAGAGTGGACTTGCCGGCATTGGGCATCCCAAGCAACCCCACGTCGGCCAGCACGCGCAACTCGAGCTGCAGCTTGCGCTGTTCACCGGGCCAGCCCGGTGTCTTCTTTCGCGGTGACCGGTTGGTGCTGCTCTTAAAGTGCAGGTTGCCGAATCCGCCGTCACCGCCGCGCGCCAGGACCAGCCGCTGCGCCGGCTCCAGCAACTCGGCCACGACTTCGTGGGTTTCGAGATCGGTGATGATCGTTCCGACGGGCATGCGCAGAATGACGTCTGCTCCGGCCGCGCCAAACTGGTCGGAACCCCTGCCCGGCTCGCCATTCTTGGCTTCGTGCCGCCTCGCATACCGGAAATCGACGAGTGTGTTGAGGTTCGGGTCGGCCAGGGCGATCACCGAGCCGCCACGCCCGCCATCGCCCCCGTCAGGCCCGCCCAGCGGCATGAATTTCTCGCGGCGAAAACTGGCGCAGCCGGCGCCACCGTTGCCGGCCGCGACCTCGATCACCGCCTCGTCGATGAACTTCATGGCCAATAGTCGCCGTCAAACAAGAAAGCCCCGGCGTGCCGAGGCTTGTCTTGTGCGCATCGGCAGCTCGGAGCGACTAGGTCGGCTCCACCATCACGGTCTGGCGCCCCAGCGGGCCTTTGGTGGCGAAACCCACGCGCCCATCGACCAGCGCAAACAGCGTATGGTCCTTACCGGTGCCCACGTTTGTACCTGCGTGAAACTTGGTGCCTCGCTGACGAACGATCACCGAGCCCGCCAAGACAGCCTGGCCGCCATACGCCTTGACGCCCAACATCTTCGGTTGCGAATCGCGGCCGTTTCGGGTCGAGCCGCCACCCTTCTTCTGTGCCATGGCAAATGTTTCCTGCTGCCGTCGGACTCAGGCGCTGACCGCGCCGATCTGCAGTTCCGTATACGACTGACGGTGTCCGGCGTGGCGCTGATAGTGCTTGCGCCGGCGCATCTTGAAGATGCGGACCTTCGGGTGCCGGCCGTGTGCCACCACGGTCGCCTTGACGGTCGCGCCGCTCACCAGCGGAGCGCCCACCTTCAGATCCGCGCCGGTGCCGACCGCCAACACTTGGTCGAACACGACCTCCTGCCCGACGTCCGCAGTGATCTGCTCCACCTTGACTTTGTCTCCGACGGCAACCTTGTACTGTTTGCCACCGGTTCGAATGACCGCGTACATCCAATGCCTCACGCTGGAGCCAGCCCCACCACGTGGGCCGAGCGAAGCGGGCGAGTATAACCGAACTTTCGCGACGATCCTGATTTGCTCACCCGCACCGACCAAGGCAACTGCTGCGGGGCGAGCACACGGCAAGGGGCCCGAACAAGGCGGTTCCTATAATCCACCGCTCAACTGGAAGCGCCACAGTGCCTGACTCCAGCATCGCTCAGAGCAACGGCCTCGATGTCGCGGCGGCCGATTTGGCTGAAGTCGATCGGGTCATTCGACGCCGCCTGAGCTCCGATGTGACCCTGATCGACCAGATCGGCAGCTACATCGTCGGCGCGGGCGGCAAACGCATCAGGCCCCGTCTCGTCCTGCTCTTCGCGCAGGCGCTTGGCCACCAGGGGCCGGCGCGATTCGAACTGGCAGCGATCGTGGAGTTCATCCACACCGCCACACTGTTGCACGACGACGTCGTCGACGAGTCGTCGATGCGCCGTGGTCGCCCCACGGCCAACGCGTTGTTCGGCAACGCAGCCAGCGTTCTGGTTGGCGACTTCTTGTACTCCCGGGCCTTCCAAATGATGGTCTCGGTGGGATCGATGCGCGTGCTCGAGGTTCTGGCTGACGCCACGAACGTGATCGCCGAGGGAGAGGTGTTGCAGCTTATCAATATGCATGACCCCGACACTTCTGTGGACGACTATCTCCGCGTCATCCGATTCAAGACGGCCAAGCTATTCGAGGCCAGCGCGAGGCTGGGAGCAGTGATTGGATCGGCTGGCTCCGAACTGGAAGAGGCCTGCGCGGATTACGGCCGCTCGCTGGGGACTGCCTTCCAGTTGGTCGATGACCTGCTCGACTACGAGGGCGACCCTGGACAACTCGGCAAGAACGTCGGGGATGATCTGCGCGAAGGCAAGCCGACCCTGCCCCTGCTGATGGCGATGGCGCGCGGCACGCCCGACGAGCGTTCCTTGTTGCGGCGAGCGATCGTGAACGGAGAAGTCGAGCGCCTACGCGACATCGTAGGCATCGTGCGCCACACCGGGGCACTCGATGCCACCCGCGAAGCGGCGCGCGCTGAAGCGCGCAAGGCCCAAGCCTGCTTGGCGAGGCTACCCACGGGACCGGCCAAGGATGCTTTGTTAGAATTGTGCGTTCGATCGGTCGATCGCTCGTCTTAGGCGATCGACACACGTGACGTCGCGGATGCCGGCGTTGCATGCGGGGTGTAGCTTAGCCTGGTAGAGCGCTACGTTCGGGACGTAGAGGCCGGAGGTTCGAATCCTCTCACCCCGACCAGCACCACGAAGCCGCCTGGACAGCGTCGTGCGTCGGACTTCGGCAAGCTGGCGTGAAGAAGTGCCCGCTCCCCTCCTAGCCGCCGTTTACAGTGTTGCAGGGATCAGCGATGATCCTTCGCCTACCCCCTAAACGCGGTTACAGCCACGCCCGTGGATACCCTAGTCGACTCACCGCAATCCATGCTGTCAGGCGTGGCGTGGGTGTTGGTGCACGCCGGTCGGCTGGGCGTGAAGAACGCCGAGGTACTGGTCAAGAGCGCCAAGGAGC
>DATIFD010000511.1:0-5548 GCA_035455385.1 Burkholderiaceae bacterium | reverse complement strand
CCAATGTCGATTGCACCGCCGAGCACCTGCTGCAGTTCGCGGTGATGGGCAGTGCGTTGGCCTCGGCGTTGCACGGCAACGAGAACCCGAGCGTGGGCCTGCTCAACATCGGTGAGGAAGCCATCAAGGGCAGCGAGACGATCAAGCGCGCCGGCGAGCTGCTGCGCGCCGCGGCGGCCGACGAGCACCTCAACTTCTACGGCAACGTCGAGGGCAACGACATCTTCAAGGGCACCACCGACATCGTCGTGTGCGACGGCTTCGTCGGCAACGTGATGCTCAAGACCTCGGAAGGCCTGGCCGCGATGCTGGGCGGCATGATCCGCGAGGAGTTCGGTCGCAACTGGTGGACCAAGCTCACGGCGCTGATCGCGCTGCCGGTGCTCAACCATTTCAAGGCGCGCGTCGACCATCGGCGCTACAGCGGCGGCGCGCTGCTCGGATTGAAAGGCCTGGTGTTCAAGGCCCACGGCTCGTCCGACGCGTTCGCGTTCGAGAACGCACTGGCGCGCGCGTATGATGCGGCCCGCAATCGATTGCTCGAACGCGTGCACGACCGCATCCTCGAGACCCTGCAGGCGATGCCGGCGGCCGTCGACGAGCCCAATCTCTCGCCGGCCGAATGAGCGCCGCACGGCCGTTCCGAAGGCGCTCGCTCCCCTTCGGGGGGACGGCCCGTAGGGTCAAAGGGGCCAGATGACCGCACCCGCCCGCTACTCCCGCATTACCGGCACCGGCAGCTTCCTGCCGCCGCGGCGCGTCACCAACGCCGAACTCGCCGCCGAACTCGCCGCGCGCGGCATCGAGACCTCTGACCAGTGGATCGTCGAGCGCACCGGCATCCGCGCGCGCCACTTCGCTGCGGAGGGCGTGAACGCGAGCGACCTGGCGCTCGAGGCGTCGCGGCATGCGCTGGAGTCTGCCGGCCGCAAGGCGCAGGAGATCGACCTCATCATCGTGGCCACGTCGACGCCCGACATGGTGTTCCCGTCGACGGCGACGATCCTGCAGCACAAGCTCGGCGTGGCGGGTTGCCCCGCGTTCGACCTGCAGGCGGTGTGCTCGGGGTTCGTCTATGCGCTGACCGTCGCCGATTCGATGATCCGCACCGGCGCGGCCTCGCGCGCCTTGGTGGTCGGCACCGAGGTGTTCTCGCGTATCCTCGATTTCAACGACCGCACGACCTGCGTGCTGTTCGGCGACGGCGCCGGCGCGGTGGTGCTCGAGGCGAGCGACCATCCCGGCATCCTGGCGAGCGACCTGCATGCCGACGGCGCGCACTGCGACATCCTGTGCGTGCCGGGCACGGTGTCCGGCGGCAAGGTGCTCGGCGACCCGCTGCTGAAGATGGACGGCCCTGCGGTGTTCAAGCTCGCGGTGCACGTGCTCGAGGCTTCGGCCCGCGCCGCGCTCGCCGCCGCCGGCCGCAGCGCAGAGGACATCGACTGGCTGATTCCGCACCAGGCGAACATCCGCATCATGCAGGGCACCGCACGCAAGCTGAAGCTCGCGCCCGAGAAGCTGGTGGCCACGGTCGAGTCGCACGGCAACACGTCGGCGGCCTCGATTCCGCTGGCGCTCGACGTGGCATGCAAGGACGGCCGCGTCAAGCGCGGCGACACCGTGATGTTCGAAGGCGTCGGCGGCGGCTTCACCTGGGGCGCGGTGCTGCTGGACTTCTAGAGTGGGGGCATGAAGCCGTTTGCTTTCGTCTTTCCCGGCCAAGGCGCACAGAGCGTCGGCATGCTCGATGCGTGGGGCGACCATCCCGCGGTGCGCGAGGTGATGGCTGAGAGCGCGCAGGCGCTCGGCGAAGACATCGGCCGGCTGATCCGCGAGGGCCCGGCGCAGGCGCTCGAGCTGACGACGAATACCCAGCCCGTGATGCTGGCCGCCGGCATCGCCTGCTACCGCGCCTGGCGCGCCGAAGGCGGTCCGGAGCCCGCGGCATTGGCGGGGCATTCGCTGGGCGAGTACACCGCGCTGGTCGGCGCCGGCGCGCTGGCGCTCGCCGATGCGCTGCCGCTGGTGCGCTTTCGTGCGCAGGCGATGCAGCAGGCGGTGCCGGTCGGTGCCGGCGCGATGGCGGCGATCCTCGGCCTGGAGCCGGCCGTGGTGGTCGAGGGCTGCGCGCGCGCGGCGCGCGAAGCCGGCGCGGTGGTGTCGGCGGCGAACTTCAACGACCCCAAGCAGACGGTGATCTCCGGCGCCAAGGCGGCGGTCGACAAGGCGTGCGAGGTCCTCAAGGGCATGGGCGCCAAGCGGGCGTTGCCGCTGTCGGTGTCGGCACCGTTCCATTGCGAGCTGATGCGCCCCGCGGCAGATGCGCTGCGCGAGCGGCTGGAGTCCGTGGCCATCGCGCCGCCGCGCATCCCCGTGGTCAACAACATCGACGTGACCGCGGCCAGCGAGCCGGCCGCGATTCGCGATGCGCTGGTGCGGCAGGCGTATGGTCCGGTGCGCTGGGTCGAGGTGGTGCAGGCGCTGCGCGGCCGCGGCCTGACGCACGTGTTGGAGTGCGGCCCAGGCAAGGTGCTCACCGGCATGGTCAAACGCATCGACGGCGAGGCGGTGACGGCCAGCGTGTTCGACCCGGCGTCGCTGCGCGACGCGATGAGCGTGCTGTCGTGAGCGACGCGGTCCCCGCTCAGGTGGCTCTGGTCACCGGGGCCTCGCGCGGCATCGGGCGCGCCATCGCACTGGCGCTGGCCGCGCAGGGCTTTCGTGTCGTCGGCACCGGCACCAGCGAGGCCGGCGCCAGCGCCATCACCGAGGCCTTGCAGGCGCAGTCGGCGCCCGCACAAAGCCGCGGCGTCGTGCTGAACGTCAACGACGCACCGGCCGGCGACGCGTTGATCGAGTCGATCGTCAAGCACGACGGCGGGCTGCACGTGCTGGTCAACAACGCCGGCGTCACCCGCGACCAGCTGGCGATGCGGATGAAGGACGAGGACTGGGCGGCCGTGATGGAGACCAACCTGCACGCGGTGTTCCGGCTGTGCCGCGCGGCGATGCGCCCGATGATGAAGCAGCGCTTCGGCCGCATCATCAACATCACGTCGGTGGTCGGGGCGGCCGGCAACGCCGGCCAGGCCAACTATGCGGCGGCCAAGGCGGGGGTCGCGGGCATGACGCGCGCGCTGGCGCGCGAGCTGGGCAGCCGCAACATCACGGTCAACTGCGTGGCGCCGGGGTTCATCGCCACCGACATGACCGATGGGCTCACCGACGCGCAACGGCAGACCCTGCTGGCGCAGGTGCCGCTGGCGCGGCTGGGCACGCCGCAGGACGTGGCGGCGGCGGTGGTCTTTCTGGCGTCACCGGGAGCCGGCTACATCACCGGCACGCAGCTGCACGTGAACGGCGGCATGTTCATGGACTGAGACGGGACCGAGCGAGCCCGCTGCGGGCTCGCGAGGGCCTCTCGAAGGCCCGGCGGCATGCAGGCCGACGGGCTTTGAGCCTGGACGCAGGGGCCCGGAGCGGGTCCTGCGCCTGCCGGGCCGAGGGTGGCCACACCCCGGGGCCGACCGGAGCGAGGCCGTAGAATCCGCGCCTGTTTCCTTTCCTGCAACTCCTGGAGGAGTCATGAGCGATATCGAAGCACGCGTCAAGAAGATCATCGCCGAGCAGCTTGGCGTGCCCGAGTCGGATGTGACCAACGAAAAGGCATTCGTCGCCGACCTGGGCGCCGATTCGCTGGATACAGTCGAGCTGGTGATGGCCCTCGAGGACGAGTTCGGTATCGAGATCCCGGACGAAGAGGCCGAGAAGATCACCACGGTGCAGTTGGCGGTCGACTACGCGACCAAGCACCAGAAGGCCTGAGCACCGCCACCGAGATGTCGCGCCGTCGCGTCGTCGTCACCGGCCTCGGGCTGATCAGCCCGGTCGGCAATTCGGTCGAGCAGGCCTGGTCGAACCTGATCGCCGGCCGCTCGGGCATCAGCACGATCACGCGCTTCGATGCAGCATCATTTGCGTGCCGCTTCGCGGGGCAGGTCACCGACTTCAAGGTCGACGACTACATCCCGGCCAAGGAAGCGCGGCACATGGACACCTTCATCCACTACGGCGTGGCCGCGGCCGTGCAGGCGGTGAAGGACGCGGGTCTGCCCACCGGCGCCGAGCTGAGCGAGGAGCGCGCCGAGCGCATCGGGTGCGTGGTGAGCTCGGGCATCGGTGGTCTGCCGATGATCGAGGACACGCACGCCGAACTCGTGGCGCGCGGTCCGCGGCGCATCTCGCCGTTCTTCATCCCGGGCACGATCATCAACATGGTCTCCGGCCATGTCTCGATGCGGTTCGGATTCAAGGGCCCCAACCTGTCCGTCGTCACCGCGTGCACGACGGGCCTGCACAGCATCGGCGAGGCCGGGCGGCTGATCGAATACGGCGATGCCGACGTGATGGTCGCTGGGGGTACCGAGGCGGCGGTGTCCCCGTTGGGCGTCGGCGGCTTCGCGGCGATGCGCGCGCTGTCCACGCGCAACGACGATCCGGCCACCGCGTCGCGCCCCTGGGACAAGGATCGCGACGGCTTCGTGCTCGGCGAGGGCGCCGGCGTGGTGGTGCTCGAGGAGTACGAACACGCCAAGGCCCGCGGCGCCAGGATCTACGCAGAGCTGGCCGGCTACGGCATGAGCGCCGACGCCGGCCACATCACTGCGCCGAACACCGACGGGCCGCGGCGGGCGATGCGTGCTGCGCTGCGCAATGCGGAGCTGGATGCCACCCAGATCCAATACCTCAATGCCCACGGCACGTCCACCCCGCTGGGCGACGTGAACGAGACGCTGGCCATCAAGCTCGCGTTCGGCGAGCACGCGAAGAAGATGGTGATCAGCTCCACCAAATCGATGACCGGGCACCTGTTGGGCGGCGCGGGCGGCATCGAGACCGTGTTCACGGTGCTGGCCTTGCATCATCAGCTGGCGCCGCCGACGACCAACATCTTCAATCAGGACCCCGAGTGCGATCTCGACTATTGCGCCAACCGGGCGCGCGAGATGCGCATCGATGCGGCGGCGAAGAACAACTTCGGGTTCGGCGGCACCAACGGTACCCTGGTGTTGCGCCGCGCCTGAGCGTGGCCGCCCAGCCGGCCATGCGCACAGCGCCGGCATTCGAGCTGCACCTGACGCCCGGCGTCACCGAGCGCGTCGCGCTGGCACTGATCGGTGGCATCACGGCGGCGGTCGTGGCGGCGTGGGTGTGGTCTCACTTCGATGCGGCGGCGGGCCCGGCGGGGCGGGGTGCCTGGGCTTGGGCCGCGGCGACCGTCGCTGCGGCGGTGCCGGGGAGCTGGCTCGGCTGGCGCCTCGCGCCGCGCGGGGCCGTCACGCTCGCTTGGGATCGTGGAAGCTGGACGCTATGCCGTCCGGGCGGAGAGCCCGTTCCCGGTGGGTTGCAGGCTCGGATGGACCTCGGCAGCTGGATGCTGATGTGCTTTGCACCCACCGACGGCGGGCGTGCCACTTGGCTGGCGGTGAGCCGGGAGCAAGCCGGCAGCGGTTGGCACGCCCTGCGGGCAAGCCTCTTCGCCCCC
>DATIFD010000510.1:0-2227 GCA_035455385.1 Burkholderiaceae bacterium | reverse complement strand
GATGCGAAGCGTGTCGGCCGTGCCGATCCTGAACTCGAGTCGCGGCGCGTTCATCGGCGGGGCGCTTCAATAGGTCCGGCAGCCAAGGCGCGCATCACAGAAGGCCCGGGTTGCTCCGCCATACCACCCACGTGAGCACCGAAGCAAAGCCTACCCACAACAGGTAGGGCATCAACAGCAGCGCAGCCAGGCGACTGCTGCGCCAGAAGGTCGTCACCGTGGCCATGATGAGCGCCAGCAGGATCAGGACCTCCACTGCGGCGAGCGCGCCGCGATGCCAGGCGAAGAACAGCCACGACCAGAGCGCGTTGAACGCAAGCTGCGCGCCAAACAAGCCCAGCGCCACCCCGTTGGAACCGGGCGACCGCCACACGAGCCACGCGGCAACCCCCATCAGCGCATACAGCGCCGACCACACGGGCCCGAACAGCCAGGCGGGCGGCGCCCACGGTGGCTTGGTCAACTGTGCATAGAAAGACGCCGCATCGACCGAGGCAACGGCGCCCACCGCACCGGCGGCGAACGCAGCCAGCAGCCAGCCAATCAAGCCAACCGATTGCGACGGCAGCGAACGTGGCGTCATGCGCAGCGGAAGGACGTGACGGCTCGCCCGCGCATGGAGCGCGGCGAAGCCGGCGGCAGCGCGTCGACGACGACTGCCGCGACGAGGAACGCGAGTCCAGTTGCAGAGATTTCCATGGTGTTTACCTGGACCACAGCCGATGCGGGGACGGCATGCAGATCAAATGATCGGACGCTTCGGTCTGTCCATGCTATTGCGGCCTGGACAAGACGCCCTCGACGATGTCCGTGTTCTGCGAGTCGATGATTCGCCAGGCGCTACCGATCTTCCGCAGCACATTGACCAAGATGCCGTTTCGCGCCGGGAGCGCCCCGCCCTCCGGGGACACATGACCTTCCAGCGTCCAGCGACACCGGGAGATCGCGATGCCTGGCGTGGGGAAGCGTAGTGCGATTTCCTGGATGCTCAATCGGCTGTTCTTGAACATGGTCTGATGGGTGAATTCATGCGCGCCCTTGATCTCGGGCCGTCCCTTCCACCAGATACCGACAACATTGACGAACTCGGCATCTTCCGCGAAGAGCTCAGCGAAAGCGTTCATGTCGTGCCGATTCCAGGTCTCGGCAAAAGCATTGACGACGCGGGCGACTTCAGCGACTTCAGACGACACAGTTGATCTCCGAGGTGAATTGGACGCCGGCCGCAGCCATATGACCGCATGTCCGCCCTCCTTCAAGCGCATCAGGATCTCACATCTTGGCCCGCAGGCCGATCGCCTTCCAGGCCGGGGCCATCGGAGGCCATGAAACGCAGCTCCGCGCAGGAGTCCGGCTTCGCGTCGCTTTAACGCCCGAGGCAGTTGAACTCATCGGCCCCGACCTTCGCGGTCGCCAACGCCCGGCCTCTGTCGGGCGGCGACAATGGAAGCCAGACGGGGGAACATGGGTGAGTCCTTTGAAGGTTCGCGGGCAACAGACAGCCATCGGGCACGAGCGCGATTGTTCCGGCGGACCACCGATTCGAATTGAACGAAACGGCTGACCTGGACGCCAAGCGATGGTGCACGCACGAGCCCAATCCGTTGAAACCACCGGCCGACGCGGTCTTGCCGGGGGCATGCGCTCGGCCTCTGGGCGCATCCACTTTTGGCAGGGCGGCAGCCTGTGGATCGGCGAAGGGCAAGGGCGCACCCAATGGCACGAGCACCATGCGCACCAGCTCGCGCTGGCGCGCAACGGTCACTTGCGATTCCGGACCGACGCCGATGGCGCCTGGAGGACGTTCGAGGGCGCCTTCGTCCCGAGCCACTGCACGCACCAGTTCGAGGTCGATGGCGGCACGCTGGCGCACCTCTTCGTCGAACCGGAGAGCCGAGCCGGCCGGGCGCTGACGGTGCGCTTCGGCTCCAGCGCGATGGCGGAGCTGCCTGCCATCGAGGCGCGTGCGGCTGCCAAGACATTGTTCGAAGCGTTGGAGGGCGGCGCGTCGAGCGAGAGCATGGTGAGGGCGGCCCAATCGGCCGTTGCGGCGCTTTGTGGCGAATCGACCGACATGGACAAATCGCTGGACAAGCGACTTCTCCGCGCGCTGGATTTCATTCGCTCCAACGTGCGCCAGCCGATTTCACTGGCCAGCGCCGCGTCGGCAGCTGCGTTGTCGGAGAGCCACTTCCGCCACCTCTTCGTCGCAGAGACCGGCAGCTCG
>DATIFD010000509.1:0-4120 GCA_035455385.1 Burkholderiaceae bacterium | reverse complement strand
GCCGACCACCCGCTGACCAGCGGCAACTGGCCACTGATCTCGGCGTCGGCGGTGCCCTACCTCGAAGACGGCGCGATTCCGAAGGCCATGGACCGCGCCGACATGGATCGCGTCACCGCCGATTTCGTGCGCGCCGCGCGCTACGCAGCCGAAGCCGGCTTCGATTGGCTGGAGCTGCACTGCGCGCACGGCTACCTGCTGTCGAGTTTCATTTCGCCGCTGACCAACCGCCGCAGCGACGACTACGGCGGCAGCTTGGCCAACCGGCTGCGCTATCCACTGGAAGTGTTCGCCGCGGTGCGCGCGGTGTGGCCGCAGCACCTGCCGATGTCGGTGCGCATCTCGGCGCACGACTGGGTCGAAGGCGGCATCACCCCCGCCGACGCGGTGGAAATCGCGCGCGCATTCAAGGCAGCCGGTGCCGACATGATCGACTGCTCCTCCGGTCAGGTGAGCGCGCACCAGAAGCCCACCTACGGCCGCATGTACCAGACGCCGTTCGCGGACCGCATTCGCAACGAGGCAGGCATCGCCACCATCGCGGTGGGCGCCATCTCGGAGGCCGACCACGTCAACAGCATCATCGCCGCTGGCCGCGCCGACCTTTGCGCGGTCGCACGCCCGCACCTGGCCAATCCCGCATGGACGCTGACCGAGGCAGCCAAGATCGGCTTCACAGCCGTCGAGTGGCCGCGTCAGTACCGCAGCGCGAAGCAGCAAATGGAGAACAACTTCCAGCGCGAGAAGGCCGCCGCGATGGCGGCAGCGCCGGGGTCCGCGCAATGAGCCGCACGTCCGGCCGGCGCTTTGCGCATCCGCACCTGCTCGACGACCGCGCGATCGGCCTCGAAGCGCGCGCCGAACACGACGACCACCTGTCGCTGAAGCTCTGGCTGCGCCTGCTGGCCTGCAGCACGCAGGTCGAGACCGAGGTGCGGCAACGCCTGCGCGAGCGCTTCGGCATGTCGCTGGCGCGCTTCGACTACCTGGCTCAGCTGCACCGGCATCCCGACGGCCTGCGCATGAGCACGCTGTCGCGCTACCTCATGGTCACCGGCGGCAACGTCACCGCGCTGACCGACGAACTCGAGCGCGAGGGACTGGTGCAGCGCGAGAGCGATCCCGAAGACCGCCGCTCGTGGCGGCTGCGCATGACGGCGGCAGGCCGACGAGCCTTCGAGCGCATCGCGCGCGAACACGAACAGTGGGTGATCGAACTGTTCGCGGGGGTCGAGGCCGCGCAGAAGCAGGCGTTGTACGAAGGGCTCGGCCGGCTGCGTGTGCAGATGGCGGCGAGCCAGGAAAAGGAGAAGGCAGCATGAACGATCGTGTCGACCCCGGCCTGGCCGCCGGCAACCGGGTGCAACTGGTAAACCACGAGGCCAAGCACTTTCGCTGGCAGGTGCAGGCCGGCGTCGGCTGCATCACCCTGAGCCGGCCCGAGCGCAAAAACCCGCTGACCTTCGAGTCGTATGCCGAACTGCGCGACCTGTTCCACCGCCTGCGCCTGGACACCGACGTGCACGCGATCGTGATCACCGGCGCCGGCGACAACTTCTGCTCCGGCGGCGACGTGCATGAGATCATCGGCCCGCTGCTGCGGCTGAAGGCGCCCGAGCTGCTGATGTTCACGCGCATGACCGGCGACGTGGTCAAGGCGATGCGCCACTGCCCGCAGCCGATCATCGCTGCGATCGACGGCGTGTGCGCCGGCGCGGGTGCGATCCTGGCGATGGCCAGCGACCTGCGGGTGGGCACGTCGCGCGCCAAGGTGGCGTTCCTGTTCAACCGTGTCGGCCTGGCCGGCTGCGACATGGGCGACTGTGCGATGCTGCCGCGCATCGTCGGCCAGGGCGCGCCAGCGAGCTGCTCTACACCGGCCGTACGCTGTCGGGCGATGAAGGACTGCAGTGGGGCTTCTTCAACCGCCTTGCCACGCCCGACGTACTGCAGGCCGAGGCGCTGCGCTGGGCCACCGAGCTGGCTCAGGGCCCCACGTTCGCCAATGGCATCACCAAGACGATGCTGCACCAGGAGTGGGACATGGGCGTCGACCAGGCCATCGAGGCCGAGGCGCAGGCGCAGGCACTCTGCATGCTGACCGAGGACTTCAACCGCGCCTACCAGGCGTTCGTCGCCAAGGGCAAGCCGCGCTTCGAAGGCAATTGACGAGGGGGCCCGCGTGATGAGCGAACCACAAGTGATCCTGCCCGCCGGATGGCCGCGACCGAAAGGCTACGCCAACGGCGTGAGCGCGCGCGGCCGCATGGTCTTCGTGGCCGGCATGATCGGCTGGGACGCACAGGGGGTGTTTCACAGCGACGATTTCGCCGCGCAGGCACGCCAGGCCCTCGACAACGTGGTCGCGGTGCTGCGCGAGGGTGGCGCCAGGCCCGAGCACATCGTGCGCCTGACCTGGTACGTGACCGACAAGCGCGAGTACCTGGCCGCGGCGCGCGACATCGGCCGCGCCTGGCGCGAGCTGATCGGCAGCTACAACGCGGCAATGACCGCCGTCGAAGTCAAGGCGCTGCTCGAGGATCGCGCCAAGGTCGAGATCGAGGCCACCGCCGTCGTGCCGGATTGACGCGGGCAGGCCATTAAGAGCCATCGCCGGCAGGCCATTGCGTGAGAGGCGAGTGGCCGCGTGGTGTGGTCGCGGCAATGATCGGCCGCAGGTGCAGTTCATCCGCGTGGCGACGCGGTTCGTCGCAATGCGCTCGCGACCGGCCGGCGGCGTCCCTACAGTGCTTCGCACGCAACCCGAGCGTTGCCTGCAAGGAGCACCCCATGTTCGAGCGCATCGCCACCCGTGCCGTCGCCCTCGGCCTGTCAGGGCTGATCACGCTGACGATCGTGACCGCGCTTGCCGACACCGCCGATCTGCATCACGCACAGGCCTGTCAGGCCTACGTGCAGGGCCACGGAGCGGTGCAACAGGTGACGGTCGTCGGCCAACGCATGCCGCGCAGCTGACCCGACGGCGCCACATCGGGCCGGATCAGGCGGACAATGGCCGCACGGGCGCGCAAGCGCCGCTGGAGGGCTCGATGACGCGGTGGTGGCTTCCCCTGTGGCTGGCTTGGTCGATGGTGGCCTGCACGAGCGCCCCGCCACGGCCCGATCCACAAACGCTGCTGCACGATGCCGCCTTCACGCCGCTGCCGCAGCCGATCGATGCAGCCGACATCTTTGCCCTCGACGACGCGATGCGGCGATACCTGCACGACGGCGGCAGCTCGTCGGTGTTTCGGCGCAATCGTGCCGAGTGGCTGGTGCAGTCGCTCTACCAGCGCGGCGAGCTGAAGATCGAATACGACGGCGGTGTGACCCGCAACGCCGCACAGACCTTCGACGGCCGAGCCGGCAACTGCATGTCGCTGGTGGTGATGACCGCCGCGCTGGCCAAGGAATTGGGCCTGCAGGTTGAATACAACAGCGCCTACACCGAGGAGACCTGGAGCCGCCACGGATCGCTGCTGCTGCGCAACGGGCACGTCAACATCACGATCGGCAAGCGGCTCGTCGATCGCCCGCGCGGGCACGATGCCCGTGAATGGACGGTCGACTTCCTGCCACCTGGCGAACTGCAGGGGCTTCGCGTCCGGCCGATCGAGGAGTCGACGGTGGTGGCGATGTTCATGAACAACCGCGCCGCCGAAGCCCTCGCGCGCGACGACACCAACGAGGCGTATTGGTGGGCACGAGCCGGCGTGAAGGCGGACCCCGGGTTCGCTGGCGTGATCAACACGCTGGGGGTGGTCTATCTGCGCAGCGGGCAGCCCGAGGCGGCCGCGCGCGTGTTCAACGACCTGCTACAGCGACAGCCCAACCACATCCAGGCGCTGAACAACCTGGCGTTGCTGTATGAGCAGCAGGGCCAGCTCGATCGGGCCGCGCCGCTGCGCGCCCGACTGGGAGCGCTGGAGCCCGAGCCACCGTACCACTGGTTCAACCAGGGGCAGCAGGCCCTGCGGCGTGGTGACGCGCGCGCCGCACGCGACTTCTTTGCCCGCGAGGTCAAGCGCGCCGACTATTCCAGCGAGTTTCACTATTGGCTGGCAGTCGCACAGTACCGACTCGGCGAGTTCGAAGCGGCGCAACAGCAGCTGGAGCGTGC
>DATIFD010000508.1:0-4730 GCA_035455385.1 Burkholderiaceae bacterium | reverse complement strand
AATCGCGCGCCGCTTCGTATTGCCGGTCGTCTATCGTGATGGCCTGCAGCACCATCGTGCCACCTGGCACCAGCAACTCGCTGCAGCGCCGGAAGAACGTATCGAAGTACTGATGACCGATCGCCTCGATCATCTCCACCGATACGAGCTTGTCGTACCGGCCTTCGAGATCGCGGTAGTCGTCGAGGCGCAGCGTGATGCGGTCGGCGAGCCCCGCGTCGGCGATGCGCCGGCGCGCGAGCGCGTGCTGCTCGCGTGAGATCGTCGTCGTGGTCACGCGGCAGCCGTAGTGCTGCGCGGCGTGCAGCGCCAGCGCGCCCCAGCCGGTGCCGATCTCGAGCAGGTGATCGCCGGGCCGCAGGTCGAGCTTGCGGCACAGCCGGTCGAGCTTGGCGACCTGCGCCCGCTCGAGCGTCATGTCCGCGCGCTCGAACACGGCGCACGAGTACATCATCGTCGGGTCGAGGAAGAGCTCGAAGAAGTCGTTGCCGATGTCGTAGTGCGCGGCGATATTGCGGCGGCTGCCGGTGCGCGTGTTGCGCGCCGCGGCGTGCAGCGCTCGCCGCGCCGGCTCGGCCAGGCGCGACCAGCCGCCGTCCAGACCGTCGAGCAGGCCGCGGTTGACGAGCAGGATGCGCACCAGCGCCGTCAGGTCGTCGACCGTCCAGTCGCCGGCCATGAACGACTCGCCCGCACCGACCGAGCCGCCGAAGGCCACCTCGGTGTAGAAGCGCCGGTCGCGCACCTGCACCGTGGCCTGCAGCGCGCAGCGCGTCGTGGCACGGCCGTAGGTGTCGCGCCGCGCGCCGTCGACGATCGTGAGCTGGCCGTGCGCCAGGCCGGCCATGCGCGCACGCAGCGTGCGCTCGGCCAGGCCTTCGAGGCCGCGCGCGAGCGCGCCCGGCGCGGAGGGGTCGCGCGGCAGCGTGCGCGCGCGGTCGGCCAGCGTGGTGCTCGAGCTCTTCATCAGGGATGCTCCGTGGGGTGGGGACGGACGGCCGCGGCCATGGGTGCGGTCGTAAGTGCGGTCTTCGACCGCGTCGGATGGTCATGGATGGGCACGCGCTTCAGCCACAGGTGCAGCGCTTCCCAGTGGATCGCCGCGATCACCTTGGCCGTCATCCACGGAAAGCGCAGCAGCGTGCCGGCCAGCGCGGGGCCGGTGATCGGCACGCGCCGCAGCGCGAGCGTGGCGCCGAAGACCGGCGACGGTGCGCCGGGCCCCGTCGGACGCAGCGCCATGTGCACGGTGAGAGCCTCGCCCGGCGTGTGCAGCTGCCAGTCGTAGCGCAGGCCCATCGGGTGGAACGGCGAGACGTGCATCGCCTTGACGCTGTGCGCGCGCAGCCGGTCGGCGCCCGGCATGTCGGGGCGCAGCACGTAGCAGTGGCGCTCGCCCCAGGGCGTGTTGTTCACCTCTGCCACCACCGTCTCCACCGTGCGATCGGCGGCGTCGAAGCAGTAGTAGAAGCTGACCGGGTTGAACACGTAGCCGAAGTAGCGCAGGTGCGTCAGCAGCCGGATCGGGCCTGCGGGCCGCTGTCCGGTGCGCTCGGCCACCAGCGCGCGCACGGCCTCGTCGAGCGGCTGCGCCGGGTCGCCGAGATGATCGCGGCGGTCGAAGCGCGCCAGCGCCAAACCGCGGTTCGGGCGCGTGGACCACAGCCAGCGCCCGCGGAACACCTGGTCGAGCTCGGCCAGGTCCAGATAGGCCATGAACAGCCGGTAGCGGAACGCATGCCGGCGCGGCGCGAGCCGCCGGTGGTCAAGCCACCCGTGATAGAGCGCGCTGTGCATCGTCGGCCCCGGCCTCGGCATGGTGGCGGCAGGCTTCGTCGAATCGCGTCAGCGCCTGCAGCGCGCTGACGACACCATCCTCGTGGAAGCCATAGCGCCAATAGGCGCCGCAGTAGTGGGTGCGGTAGTGCGTGCGGCTGGCGCCGCTGATCTCGTGGTGCCGCTGCTGCGCCGCTGCACCGGCCGGCGTGAACAGCGGATGCGCGTACTCCATGCGTCGCAGCACACGCTTCGGATCCACATGTGCGCTGGCATTGAGCGTGACGCAGAAGGTGTGGCGCGAGCGCAGGCCCTGCAGCGCGTTCATGTCGTAGGTGAGCGCCACGCCGGCGCTCGCGCCCCTTCCCTCGTCCGGAAGCCGGTGGTAGTTCCACGCCGCCCGGGCGCGACGCCGGCGCGGCAGCAGCGCGGTGTCGGTGTGCAGCAGCGCCTCGTTGCGCTGGTACGGCAGCGCGCCGAGGATCGCGCGCTCCTCGGGCGACGGATCGGCCAGCATGCGCAACGCCTGGTCGGCGTGGCAGGCGATGAAGACATGGTCGAAGCGCTGCGGCTCGCGGCCGCGCACCTGCAGCAGCGCACCGTCGGGCCGGCGGCGAATGAGTTCGACCGGGCAGTTCAGGCGGATGCGCTCGCGCCACGGTGCGACCAGCCGCTCGACATAGCGCGCCGAGCCGCCGCGGATCACGCGCCAGACCGGCCGGTCGTCCACCGTGAGCATGCCGTGGTTGTGCAGGAAGCGCACGAAGAAGCGCGCCGGAAAGTCGAACATGCGCGTCGGGTCGGTGGACCAGATCGCGGCACCCATCGGCACCAGGTAGTCGTCGACGAAGCGGCCGCCGAAGCGGTTGGCATCCAGCCAGGCGCCGAGCGTGGTCTCGTTGCCGTCAGCTCGCAGCAGCGCCGGCGCCTCGCGATGGAAGCGCAGGATCTCGGCCAGCATGCCGAGGAAGCCGGGGCTCAGCAGGTTGCGGCGCTGCGCGAACAGGCCGTTCAGCGAGGTGCCGTTGTATTCGAGCCCGCTCGCGTCGTTGCGCACCGAGAAGCTCATCGAGCTGGGTTGCGACTCGACGCCGAGTTCGTCGAGCAGCGCGACGAAGTTCGGATAGGTGCGGTCGTTGAAGACGATGAAGCCGGTGTCGACCTGGTGGACCTCGCCGTCGAGCTCGATGCGGTGCGTGTGCGTGTGGCCGCCGATGCGGTCGTCTGCCTCGTACACCGTCAGGTCGTGGCCGGCGCGGTGCAGCCGGTAGGCGGCCACGTTGCCGGCTATGCCTGTACCGACGACGGCGATCTTCAGCGGTCTCATCGTGCGTCCTCCGCATGGCCGGTGGCCGGGTCGCGCACCGCGGCCGGCACCGGTTTCAGGCCCTGGATCAGGCCGAACAGGGCCAGCAGCCGCAGCCCGTAGTAGGTGAGATCGATCTCCCACCAGTAGAAGCCCTGCCGCGCCGAGGCCGGGTAGTGGTGGTGGTTGTTGTGCCAACCCTCGCCGAAAGTCAGCAGCGCCAGCCACAGGTTGTTGCGCGACGCATCGCGCGTGACGTAGCGCCGGCTGCCGAAGCGGTGCGCGAATGAATTGATGCTGAAGGTGGCGTGGTACAGCGCCACGGTGGAGACGCAGAAGCCCCATACCACCATCTGCGCTCCGCTGGTGCCCAAGGCCGGCGCGAAACCCTCGGCCAGAACGCCGGCTCCCCACAGCACACCCACCAGCAGCAGCGGCACCAGCGCGTCCCAGCGGTCGAGGAAACGCAGCTCCGGATAGCGCGCCAGCGAGCGCACCAGCTCGTCGCGCGGCGCGAAGTTCTCGCGCGCCATGAACCAGCCCATGTGGCTCCAGGCGAAACCATGGCGCAGCGCGGAGTGGCTGTCCTCCGGCTCGTCGGCATGCACGTGATGGTGGCGGTGGTGCGAGGCCCACCACAGCGGCCCGCGCTGCGCCGCCGCCGCGCCCAGCACCGCGAAGAAGAACTGCACCCCTCGCCCGGAGCGGAAGGCCTGATGCGAGAAGTAGCGGTGGTAGAAGCCGGTGATCGCGAACATGCGCAGCGCATAGAGCAGCACGGCCGTGGCCACCGCCACCGCGCTCACGCCGACCCACGGCAACGCCAGGCAGCCGGCGTGAATCGCGATGAACGGCACCTGGCGCAGCCAGTCGATGCGGCGCGGATCGCCGCCGTCGACGCCGCTCGCGCGGCCGTCGAACCAGGCCTGCAGGAGCGCGCGCGCCCGCGCCACATGCCGGGCGGCACTCATCCGCGTTGTCTCCACGGCACGAAGGCCGGCGTGCGGCGCACGTAGTCGGCATAGCCGGGGCGGTGGTAGCCGAGGTCCTTCTCCAGCAGCGGCACGCCCGACACCTTGAGCAGCAGCACCGTCATCAGCAGCGGTGACAGCACGGTCCACCACGCGCCGGCCGCGGCGGCCACCAGCCACAGGCCCCACCACAGGCAGCATTCGCCGAAGTAGTTCGGGTGGCGGGAGAAGCGCCACAGGCCGCGGTCCATCACGCGGCCGCGGCTGCGCGGGTCGGCGCGGAAGCGCGCCATCTGCGCATCGGCCACCGCCTCGAACAGCAACCCGAAAGCGGCCAGCGCGAGGCCCAGCACGTCGAGCCCGTTCCACGACGCCGGGCTCGCCACCGCCGCCATCAGCGGTGCGGCGACGACCCAGCCGAGCAGCGCCTGAAGCCCGAACACCAGGTAGAGGCTCTTCCACTGGAAGTGCGGGTCGTTGCGCCGGCGGATAGCCTGGTAGCGCCGGTCCTCGGGCTGGCCGCGATGACGCCACGCGATGTAGGCCGAAAGGCGCACCGCCCAGAGGATGGCCAGTCCGAGCACGGCCGCGGTGCGCGGCCCGGTCTGCGGCAGCACGGCGGCCACCACCAGCGCCGGCACCAGCACCAGGAAGCCCCAGGCGCTGTCGACGATGCT
>DATIFD010000507.1:0-2243 GCA_035455385.1 Burkholderiaceae bacterium | reverse complement strand
ACGATCGGTGCGCCGGCGTTCGGCGCCGACGTGGCGGCTCGCCACACGTCGAAGCTGCACGATCGCCTCCGCAAGCATGGCATCGACGTCGACCACGTGCGGATCGAGCGCAAGCGCGACCGCGACGACCTGCCGCGCTGAAGCCCGCGCTGACGCGTGGGAAATGAACCGCGGCCGGCCCGGCCGCAACCCAAGCGCGAGACCCCCATGCCACACGGTGGCGGCCGGGGCACGTTTCCTGACCACGAGGAGCTTGCATGACCCAGTCCCGTCCGGGCCTCCATGCCACCCACCGCCGCCTCGAGGCGGCGCTGCGCCAGACGTTGCCTGCGATGCTGCTGCGTGCACAGTCGTCGAGCGACGACGGGCTGCTGCGGGTCGAGCGCGCGCCGATGCCCAATGCACCGACGCAGCTGGCCGCCGCGCAGAGCAAGGACGCGGCCACGCGCGCGGAACTGCAGGCGCTGTACACGCGCTGCCTGCAGACGTATCGGGACTCGATCCGCCCGCAGGACGGCGAACTTGACGATGCCGGCGCGGCCATGGCGCTCTTCGTCGCCGCCAACCTGTGTGCTCTCAACGGGACCGAGGCCACGCGGTCGATGCTCGACGCACTGGAGCAACAGCTGCGCGGCGTGACGCGCCGCAGCGCCGACTGGGATGCCGCGTCCCGCGAGCAGCGTCAGTTCTTCTTCGAGCGCGCGGCGATCATCGGCGTGCTGATGGCGGGCAACCATGCCAAGGCAAAGTCGCAGGGTGCTGCTGCTTTGGCCGAAGTGCGCCGCATCGCGCGCCAGTATCTGGAGCAGCTGCTCGGCTTCAACCCCGAACTGCTGACGATCGGCCCCACGGGCCTGGCGATGCGCGGCCGCTAGGCGGGCTGCAGGTCGCGGTCCATCGGTTCGCAAGCCGGCGCCATGGAAATCGAGCGCATCGCAACAGCCCGGGCAGTCGACCAGGCGATGGCCGCCTGGGCCGCCGCGGTCGAAGCACTGGGCGCCGAGCCGACGACGCCGGCCAAGCCCGCCGGGGCTGGCGGCGACGTATCGGTGGCCGACGCCCCAGCCGCGACCGAACACTCGGTGCCGGTGTCGGAGCCGGCGCTGCCCGGTGCCGACGCCGACGCCAGCCACGAAGCGGCCACCGTGCAGACGACCTGGCGCGCGCCGACGCCTCCCGCCGAAATGCACCGCCCTCACGAGCCGACCGCGCTGGCCACCCCGGCCGCTCAGGCGGAGCTGGCGCTGCCGTCGGCGCTGTTGGTGCCCGCCACGCTGACCGGGTTGCGGGTTGAACCCGCGACGATCTGGCCGCTGCCGATCCCCGGTGCGCCACCCTGGCAACCGACGGCGCCCCGGGTCGAGCGGCGTGACCAACCGCCCCGCCGCCCGCCCGACGAAGCGCCCCCTGAAGAGTCCGAAGAGACGAACGACGCGCAGGCGCCACAACCGCAACCGCAGGCAGCCCCCGACGACGTGCTCGATGCCGACGATGCCGGTGCCTGGTGCGAGCCATTGACCGCATCACTGCGCGCGGCGCTGTCCAGGCGCATCGTCGCGCGCTCGCTGCTGTCCGCGGCCGAACAGTGGCGGCGCGGCCGCTGCGTGGTGCTGGCCTGCCCGCAGGACGACGACCCGACGGGTCCCGGCTGGGCCTTCGTTCTGTGGCCGCGTGCGGCCGCGCCGGATCAGCCGCTGGCGTTGCGCGGACTGCGCGTGGAGGCCCGCTTGCAGTGGCACACGCTGCCGCCGACCACGCCGTGGTGCCACGTGCGCGTGGTCAAGGAACACCATCCCCGCCACGGGCGACAACTGGTCCCCTCTGACGTCTCGCCGCGCGATGCCGCGTTGCCCTGCGATGTGCAGCTCGGCCCTGTCTTGGCGCGCTCGCTGCGCTGGTGCGAGGTACGGGTGCACATCGCCGCCGCGCAACGCTTCTGGGCTGCCCTGGGCAAGCAGTGGAGCGCCTATGTCGTGGTCAGCGCGACGCCGCTGCTGCCCATCCCGCGGAGGTCGACATGACACTTCATGCCCCGGTCCGCGCGGCGCGCCAGGCGGCGCGGCGCGAATCGCCAAGGCACCGCTCGGCGGCGGGCGGCGCGCTGCGCGCCTGCGCCGCGATTGGCGACGCAGCGGCGCTGATCCGCCGCGACGACTGCAGTCTCGCCGCGACGACCCCAGCCTGGTGCGCGCTGCTGCCTTCGTTGCCGGAAGGCGCCTCGCACGATGCGCTCGAACAGGTGC
>DATIFD010000506.1:0-7847 GCA_035455385.1 Burkholderiaceae bacterium | reverse complement strand
CTGCCGCGGCAGCGGGCGATCCAGCGCGATTTGTCGACCTGCAGCAGCTGCACGTCGCGCGAGCCCTGCCGCGCCTGCAGCCCCGACACGTGCCGGGCGAACTCGCGCACCAGGTAACTGCCCGGAATCCACACCGGCAGGCTCAGGCCCTGCTCGGCGGCGGGCTGCGAGAGCGTCAGCGTGACACGGAAGTGGTGGCTTTGACGATCGGCCGGTTCAATGCGGTAGCGAAGCATGTCGCCGCATTGTCGCGCGCCGTCGACGGCCCGGCCGAGCGCGCGAGCCCGGCGTCAGACCGGTATCAGCGTTTGGCCGCAGCGACCAGCCGGATCTCCAGTTGATCGGCCGGCAGCGCGCCCGGCGAGCGGCTGCCGTCTTCGAACACCACCGCCGGCGTGCCGTTGACGCGGTTGCGGTTGCCCAGCGCCAGGTTGCGCTCGATCGCCGCGGTGTCGCAGGGCCCCATCGCCTTGGGCGGCGTGGTGCCGTCGACCATCCAGTCGCGCCACACTTTGCCCCGGTCGCGAGCACACCAGATGTCGCGCGACTTGACGTTGGAGTCCGGCCCGAGGATCGGGTACAGGAAGGTGTAGATCGACACGTCCTTCAGCGTCACGAGGTCGCGCTCGAGCCGCTTGCAGAAGCCGCAGTTCGGATCGCCGAATACCACCAGCTTGCGCGCGCCGGTGCCCTGCTTGATCAGGATCGCGTCTTTCAACGGCAGGCTGGCGAAGTCGATCTGTGTCAGCTTGGCGATGCGCGCCTCGGTCAGGTTGACGCGCGACTTGGTGTCGATGATGCTGCCCTGGATCACGTACTGGCCCTGCTCGTCGGTGTAGAGCACGTCGGCGCCGATGCGCACTTCGTACACGCCAGGGATCGGCGTCTTGCTGACCTCGTCGATCGGGGGAAAGTTCGGCAGCCGATCGGCCAGCGTCTTGCGAATCGCGGCCTCGTCGGCCCAGGCCGTCAGGGCCGATGCCGCTGCGCACGCAGCCAACAACGCCCTGATGAGCGACATCCTCGATTTCTTCACGGCTTATCCTTCCAAGGCCCGCGCCGCCAACCAGCGTTTGGCCGGCGTGGCGCGCTCGACAAGACCCATTCCGCGGTTGCGGAGTTCCCGCGCCCAGCCTCGCTGGGACGAGAACCCGTGCACGAGCGCGTCGGTCAACCACGACATCGTCCTCACCGGCCAGGCCCGTGCCCGGGCATAGCGCGCCAGCAGGCGTTC
Organism: Burkholderiaceae bacterium; assembly: GCA_035455385.1. Lineage (GTDB taxonomy): Bacteria > Pseudomonadota > Gammaproteobacteria > Burkholderiales > Burkholderiaceae_C > JAEUPI01. Next base: position 6,613 of record DATIFD010000506.1, on the reverse strand, counting down.
ATCGCCGAGCGCGCGCCAGGGTTCGCGGCCGGCCAGCGTCTCTGCCAGGACCTGCACGTCCCCCAGCCCGAGATTGAGCCCCTGTCCGGCCAGCGGGTGCACCACATGGGCCGCGTCGCCGACCAGCACCCAGCCGGCGCCGAACACGGGGTCGGCCGCGGCAATCGACAGCGGCCACGCAGCGCGCTCGCTGGCCAGGCGCAGCCCAGCCGGCAGCTCGGGGCTGCTGGCCTGCAGCTCGGCCTCGAAAGAGGCCGCGTCCATCTGCATCAAGGTGCCCGCTTGCTCACGCGGCAACGACCACACGAGCGCGAACGAGCGCTGCGCCACCGGGCGGTCGAACGGCAGCAGCGCTAGCACGTCGGGTGCACGGAACCACTGGCGGGCGACCCCCTGGTGCGCATCGGTCGCGGCCAGCCGGGCCGCAACGGCCACCTGGCTGTAGTCGTGGCGATCGAATCGCACACCCAGCGCCGCGCGAGACGCGGAGTCTTTGCCTTCGGCGTAGACGGTCAACGGCGCTCCGGGGATCTGCTCGACGCGTTGCACGTGGCCCGCAAACCGCAGTGCGGCGTTCAGCGCCTCGTCGAGTTCGGCCGCGTCGACGATCCAAGCCAGAGCGTCGACATGCTGCGTCCAGGCCGAGAACGTCAACCGGCCGGTGGGCGCATCGCCGCGAATGCGCATGTCGAACACCGGTGTCACGGCGTCGGCGGGCAGCGCGTCCCAGACCTTGAGCCGCTGCAACAGACGCTTCGACGCCGCGTTCAGCGCGTAGGCCCGTACATCGGCGGCGCGGGCCTCCTGTGGAAGGGCCGCCGCGCTCAGCGCGACGCGCAGGCCCAGCTGTCCCAAAGCCAGCGCCAAGCTGGTCGCGACGGCGCCGCGACCACGGATGCCGACGTCCACAGCGTGCATGCGGCATTGTAGGGAGCCCATCGCGACCTGCTTCGGCAAGGCAGAATCGACGGGCCATGAGTGAGCAAACCGTCTCGATAGCGGGCTTGTACGTGCATCCGGTGAAGTCGTGCGCCCGGATCGAGGTGGACCGCGCGCTGGTCACCGACACCGGCCTGGAATGGGACCGCCAGTGGATGGTGGTCGACGAACAGGGCGACTTCGTGTCGCAGCGCGAGGAGCCGCGGCTGGCCCTGGTGCGACCCACGCTGCGCGCCAGCGATCTCGTGTTGCGAGCGCCGGGCATGCTCGCGCTGCACCTCGCACTCGATGCGATCGAAAGCGAGACCACGGTCCGGGTCTGGTCGGATAGCCTGCGAGCGGGTGACATGGGCGACCTCGCGGCGCAGTGGTTCAGCGACTTCCTGCGGCGCCCGGTGCGCCTGGCGCGCTTCGACCCCGAGGTGCAGCGGGTGTCCGATCGACGCTGGACCGGCGGCGCGACCGCTCTGACCGCGTTCGCCGACGCGTTTGCGTTGCTCGTGGTGTCGTCGGCGTCGTTGCAAGCGTTGAACGAGCGGCTTGCCGCGCACGCGTCGGCGCCGGTGCAATCGGACCGCTTCCGGCCGAACCTCGTGCTCGACGGGCTGGACAGCCACGGCGAGGACTGGATCGACCGCATCGAGTTTGAAACCCCGGAAGGACCCGTGGTGCTGCGTCTGGTCAAGCCCTGTGCTCGCTGCTCGATCCCGGATGTCGACCCCCAGCGCGGCGAGCTCGACCGTGCGGTCAGCGCGGACCTCGCCGCGTACCGGGCCGACCCGCGGCTGGGTGGCAAGGTCACGTTCGGCATGAATGCGATCATTGAAGAGGGCTTCGACCGCGTGCTGCAGGCCGGGGCCATTGGCCAGGCGACGATCCGATTCGACTGACCGGTCGTCCGCGCCGAGCAAGTGGCTCGCAGCGCCGCCGGTAAAATGATGGCCGGCCTTCGCTGCGCGCATGCGCCGCGGCGGGCTCCCCTTCAATCCCCCGCCCGTCGAAAGCCCGCCATGAGCCTGAAGTGCGGCATCGTGGGCCTGCCCAACGTCGGCAAGTCCACGCTGTTCAATGCCCTCACCAAGGCCGGTATCGCGGCCGAGAACTATCCGTTTTGCACCATCGAACCCAACGTGGGGGTTGTCGAGCTGCCCGATCCGCGTCTGGCGGCGCTGGCGGCGATCGTCAAGCCCGAGCGGGTGGTGCCGGCGACCGTCGAGTTCGTCGACATCGCGGGGCTGGTGGCCGGCGCCAGCAAGGGCGAGGGTCTGGGCAACCAGTTCCTGTCGCACATCCGTGAGACCGACGCAATCGTCAACGTCGTGCGCTGCTTCGAAGACGGTAACGTGATCCACGTGGCAGGCAGGGTCGATCCGGTGGCCGACGTCGAGGTGATCCAGACCGAGCTGTGTCTGGCCGATCTGGCGACGGTCGACAAGGCGCTGCAGCGCCAGGCAAAGCTCGCCAAGGCCGGCGGCGACAAGGAGGCGCAGCGCCTGGTCGACGTGCTGCTGCGCTGCCAGGCAGCTCTCGACGAGGGGAGTCCGGTGCGCTCGCTCGACTTCAGCAAGGAGGAGCGCGCCGTGCTGAAGCCGCTTTGCCTGATCACTGCCAAGCCCGCGATGTACGTGGCCAACGTGGCCGAAGACGGCTTCACGGACAACCCGCTGCTGGCCCGACTCGAGCAGTTCGCTGCCCGCGAGGGCGCACCGGTGGTGGCGATCTGCGCCAAGACCGAGGCCGAGCTGGCCGACATGAGCGACGAAGACCGCCAGCTGTTCCTGGCCGAGATGGGGTTGAAGGAATCGGGCTTGAGCCGGCTCGTCCGAGCCGCGTTCAAGCTGCTGGGGTTGCAGACCTACTTCACTGCGGGGCCCAAGGAAGTGCGCGCCTGGACCATACACATCGGCGACACGGCGCCCCAGGCTGCGGGCGTCATCCACACCGACTTTGAACGCGGCTTCATCCGTGCCCAGACCATCGCCTACGACGACTACGTGGCCCATCGCGGCGAACAGGGCGCCAAGGAGGCCGGCAAGATGCGGGCCGAGGGAAAGGAGTACGTGGTGAAGGATGGCGACGTGATGAACTTCCTGTTCAATGTCTGATGATGTGAGTGTGCGCAAACATGCGCAATTGTTCAGAAGAACTGTGATGTCGTATCGTTAGCACTCTTTTTGACCGAGTGCTAATATGCGGGAACCAAAACCCCCGGTGGGTGGTCTGAACGGCTCGATGAACACACAATCCTCTTCCGCTTTGGCCCTGCGAGATTCCTGGTCGATGGTGCCGTCGCTCGGCAACCTCGACGCCTACATTTCGGCGGTCAACCGGCTTCCGATGCTGTCGGCCGAAGACGAGTCTTCGCTGGCGCGCCAATGGCGCGAACACGGTGACGTGCAGGCCGCCGGACGTCTGGTGCTGTCGCATCTGCGCTTGGTGGTATCGGTGTCGCGGCAATACCTGGGCTACGGATTGCCGCAGGGCGACCTGATCCAAGAGGGCAACGTCGGCTTGATGAAGGCCGTGAAGCGGTTCGACCCCGAGCAGGGCGTGCGACTGGTGAGCTATGCGCTGCACTGGATCAAGGCCGAGATCCACGAGTACATCCTGCGCAACTGGCGGCTGGTCAAGGTGGCCACCACCAAGGCGCAACGCAAGCTGTTCTTCAACCTACGCTCCATGAAGCAGAGCATGAAGGGCGACGCCGCGGATGGGGAGACCCACCGCAACACGCTGACGCCGGCCGAGGTGAACCGGGTTGCCAAGCAGCTCAACGTCAAGCCCGAAGAAGTGGTCGAGATGGAGACCCGTCTGGCCGGCGGGGAGCTTGCGCTCGAGGCGCCGACCGATGACGCCGAAGAAACCTTCGCGCCGATCGCCTATTTGGCCGACGACAGCGGCGAGCCGACCCAGGTGCTCGACGCGCGCCGCCGCGACCGGCTGGCCGTGCAAGGCATCAGCAGCGCGTTGGAAACGCTGGATCCGCGCAGCCGCCGCATCGTCGAGCAGCGCTGGCTCGCGGTGAACGACGACGCGTCGGGCGGCATGACGCTGCACGAGCTGGCCGCCGAGTACGGCGTCAGCGCCGAGCGCGTGCGGCAGATCGAAGTGGCCGCGCTGAAGAAGATGCGCAAGACGCTGGAGACGATGGCCTGACGGCCGTCGTCAGGCGCTCGCGTCAGGCAGCCGCTTCGCGCAGCAGTGCGCGGATGTCGTCTTCCAGGGCCTTCGGGCCCGCACCATATCGACTGAACAGCCGGATGCGGCCCTGCGTGTCGAACACATAGGCCCCTGCCGTGTGGTCGATCGTGTAGGTCGACTCGGTCTTGCCCGGCACCTTGGCGAAGAAGACCTTGAACTCCCGCGCCGCCTGCTTGATCTGCTCGTCGTCGCCGCGCAGGCCGATGAAGCCGGAGTTGAAGTTGTCGACGTAGGCCTTCAGCACCGTTGCGGTGTCGCGCTGTGGGTCGACCGTGACAAAGATGCCCTGCAGCTTGGCACCCTCGTCGCCCAGCGAGCGCCGGATCTGCGACAGCTCGGCCATCGTGGTCGGGCAGACGTCGGGGCACTGCGTATAGCCGAAGAAGACCACCACCACCTTGCCCTTGAACTCGGCGAGGCTGCGTGGCTTGCCGTCGGCATCGGGCAGTTCCAGCTTGCGCGCGTATTCCGCACCGGTGATGTCGATCGAATGGAACGACACCTTCGCCGGCGACGGACCCGCAGCCTTGTCGCCGCAGCCCGCGATGGCCACCGCCAATACCAGCGCGCAAACAACCTGGAGCAATCGCATCGTCGTCACCCGGTCCATGGTCGCAGATAGTGATCCAGCAGCAGCGCGGCGAACAGCAGCGACAGGTACCAGATCGAGAAACGGAAGGTCCGCCGCGCCAGCGCATCGCTGTAGTGGCGCCACAGCCGCCACGCGTAGGCGATGAAGCGCAGCCCCAGCAGCACCGCGGCCAGGAGGTAGATCCGGCCGCTCATGCCCTGCACGAACGGCAGCAGCGTGGCGCCAAACAGCACCAGCGTGTACAGCAGCACGTGCAGGCGCGTGAACTGCGAACCGTGGGTCACCGGCAGCATCGGTAGACCGGCGCGACGGTAGTCCTCGGTGCGATACAGCGCAAGCGCCCAGAAGTGCGGCGGTGTCCAGAGGAAGATGATCAGGCACAGCAGCATCGCCTCGGGCCCGACATCGTTGCGCATCGCGGTCCAGCCGAGCACGGGCGGCATCGCCCCCGAGGCGCCGCCGATCACGATGTTCTGCGGCGTCAGCGGCTTGAGGATCACGGTGTAGACGATCGCATAGCCGACGAAGGTGGCCAGCGTCAGCCACATCGTCAGGGCATTGACCTCGATGTACAGCAGCAGCGAGCCGCCCGCCCCGAGCACCAGCGAGAACGACAACGCCTGGGCATCGCTGAGCTCTCCACGCGCGGTGGGCCGCCAAGCGGTGCGGGCCATGCGGCGGTCGACCTGACGCTCGACCAGGCAGTTGAACGCCGCGGCCGCGCTGGCCACGAGCCAGATGCCCAGCGTCGCGGCCAGCGCCGGACGCCACTCGGGCAGGCCAGACACCGACAGCAGCATGCCGATGACGGCGCAGAACACGATCAGCTGCACCACGCGCGGCTTGGTCAGCGCCATGTACTGCGTCCAGCGCGACGCGCGACGCGCCGTCGTGACGGGAAGCGGGGCGCTGCCGGCCATGCGGGTCACCTCAGGCACGATGCTGCTGCAGCGCGGGCTCTGCGAGCGACCGCGCCGAGGGTGATGACGCACCGCGGCACGCCAGCGAAGTCAGCAACGCCACCAGCGCCGCGGCGCCCGCCGTGTGCAGCAGCGCCGCGATCAACGGCCAGTCGAGCAGCACGTTGCTCAACCCGCTGCCGATCTGCAGCAACAGCAGCACCAGCAACCACGACGCTGCCCGGCGGCCCTCGTGATCGCCGCCACGCCGGAGGATCCATGCCAGCCAGATCACCGCCGCGGCCACCAGCCATGCGACGCCCCGGTGCACGAGCTGGATTGCCACCAGCGCCTCGAACTCCACGTAGCCGTCGGCCGCCGAGCGACCGAGCTCTCGCAGCAGCGCAAAGCCTTGTGCGAAGTCGGCGTCTGGCCACCACTGCCCATTGCACTGCGGGAAGCCACGACAGGCCAGCACCGCGTAGTTGCTGCTGACCCACCCGCCCAGCGCGATCTGCACGGCCACCAAGCCCAGGACCGCGGCCGCGGCGCGCGCGGCCCGCAACGGCGGCGAGCGCTGCAGCGACTGCAGCTGCGCGACCAATAACGACAGCAGCACCATGCCGCCCATCAGGTGTGCGGTGACGACGATGGGGTACAGACGCAGCGTGACCGTGTACTTGCCGAACAGGCCCTGAACCACCACCCACGCCAACGCCGCGGTGGCCCACCACGGCGCGCGCTCGAGCGACGCCCGGGTGCGCCAAAGCACCACCGTGAGGGTCAGGATGAGTGCCCCCACCGCCATCGCCAGGTAACGATGAATCATCTCGATCCACGCTTTCGATACCGTGACCGGGCCAGTCGGCAGTGCCTGTTCGGCGCTCGTGATCGCCGCCTTCGCACCGACCGGGCTGGCCTGTCCGTAGCAGCCGGGCCAGTCGGGACAACCCAGGCCGGAATCGGTCAGCCGCGTGAAGGA
>DATIFD010000505.1:0-6828 GCA_035455385.1 Burkholderiaceae bacterium | reverse complement strand
GATCGCCCGCGCGACGATCTGGGCCCAGTCGGGTGCGGGCAGTGGTGGCAAGGATCGTGCAGGCACGGCCGCAGCCAACGCGGCTGCGGCAAACGCCCGCACCACCTCGCACAGCGCAGCTTCCGCGTCGTCGATCCACGGCAGCAGCACCTGCACCGCGCGCACGCCGGTCACCATGTGCAGCACGGTGAAGTTGCGCGTGTCGGCGTAGCAGCCGGCCGCGAAGGCCCACAGCTTGACCACGGTGTCAGGCTCGGCATGCAGTCGGCCGGCGAGCTCCACATACGCGCCAGAGCGCGCGGCACGATCCATGCGGTGCGAGATGTCGCGGCCTTCGAGCTTCGCGTCGTGGCTCGCGGCGAGCAGTCGTTGCCACCAGTCGGCCGCCGCGATCGCGGCGCCGGGGCCGGCCGGCGGCAGCGGCTGCCAGCGCCAGGCCCAGTAGGCCAGCGCCGCGGCCAGTTCGCCGTCGTGCCCGGCCTGTGCCGCGTGCCCGGTGCGTATCACGCCGTGGAACGCCGCTGCGGCGACCCCTGGCCACAGCGCCGGCAGCACTCGGTGCAGCACCGCGTCGCGTCCCTCGCGGGCCAGGGCGTCCTCGAACGTGGCGCGCAGACCCGGGTAGGCATCGGCCTGGCCGCGCAGCGGCAGCCAGTCGGCCACGGTCGATGCACGCGGCCCGCCACCGCGTCCGGCGAAGCGCTGCAGATAGCGCCCGGCAAACTGCCGCATGCGCGATGCCGATGCGCCCAGCTCCGACAGCGCATGCAAGGCCATCGGCAGGTGGTTGCTCAGTTCGCTGGCGTACTCGGGCGGCCACGCGAGGGCCTCCTCCAGCATCCGGTGCAGCTCAGCGCGTCGCTCGGCGGTCGCGGCTCGTGTCATCTCGGGCTCCCAAGGGATGGGGTGGTCGCATGGTCGCGATGTTTCAAGTTAAAGTGCACTTGAGGGCAAGCACCCGATGCAAGAGTCCCCACCATGCCTGTGGCCGAATCTTGGCTGACGATCGGCGCGTTCGCGCAGCGTTGCGGCGTAGCGGCCAGCGCGCTGCGCTTCTACGAGGCACAGGGGTTGCTGCACGGCCGGCGCAGCACGGGCGGCCACCGCCAGTACCGCCGCGCCGACCTGCGTCGCGTGGCCTTCGTGCGCGCGGCGCAGGCGGTCGGGCTGTCGTTGCAGCAGGTGCGCGACGCGCTGGGTGCGCTGCCGGAGGGCCGCACGCCGACGCAGGCCGACTGGCAGCGTCTCGCGCAGGGCTGGAAGCCGTTGCTCGACACGCGCATCGCCGCCCTCACCCGGCTGCGCGACCAGCTCACGAGCTGCATCGGCTGTGGTTGTCTCTCGCTGAAGCGCTGCGCGCTGTACAACCCCGACGACACCGCGGCCGCGCGCGGCGCCGGCGCGCGCTACCTGCTGGGCGACCGCAGACCCCCGCGACGCGGGTGACTCGCCCGGGCGACGCCGGCCGACGTCGGATCGCCGCTGTACACTGCGCGCGACCAGGAGAGAGCAGCGCCTGCGCTGCCGCCGAAGGCGAAGCCGCGAGGCCAAACGCTCAGGCAAAAGGACTGGCCAGCGCCTTGGGAACAGGGCGATCCTCACTGGAGAGAGGCGCACCCGACGGTGCGCCCACCGAAGGGGCAAGCGCCCGGCGCGGCTGACCGCACCGAACGCAAATCTCTCAGGTAAAGCGGACAGCGAGGGCGAGCCCACCGTGCGAGCGGTGGAGTGTGGGCCCTCGGGAGTTGATGATGTCCGCCGCAGACCTCCAGCACACCCCGCTGCACGACCTGCATCGCGAGCTGGGCGCCAGAATGGTGCCCTTCGCGGGCTACGCCATGCCGGTCAACTACCCCGACGGCATTCTCGCCGAGCACCGGCACTGCCGCAGCGCAGCCGCGCTGTTCGACGTTTCGCACATGGGCCAGGTGCGCCTGGTCGGTGCCGAGGCCGCGCACGCGCTGGAGACGCTGGTGCCGGTTGACGTGATCGACCTCGGGCTGCACAAGCAGCGCTACGCGCTGTTCACCGACGCGCAGGGCGGCATCCTCGACGACCTGATGGTGACGCGACGCGAGTCCGATCTGCTGCTGGTGGTCAACGCCGCCTGCAAGGAAGCCGACACGCGCCACCTGATCACCCAGATCGGCGACCGCTGCGAGGTGGTGTCGATGCCTGAACGCGCGCTGCTGGCCCTGCAAGGCCCCAAGGCCGTCGCCGCGCTGGCGCGGCTCAACGCCGACGTGAGCAGGCTGGTCTTCATGACCGGCGGCGCGTTCCGCCTGGCCGGGGCCGATTGCTTCGTCACCCGCTCGGGCTACACCGGAGAAGACGGCTTCGAGATCTCGGTGCCGGCCGAAGACGCGGTGGCGCTGGCCAAGGCCCTGCTGCGCGAGCCCGAGGTCAAGCCGGTCGGCCTTGGCGCGCGCGACACGTTGCGGCTGGAGGCCGGACTTTGCCTGTATGGGCACGACATCGACGCCAACACCACACCGGTCGAGGCCGGTCTGACCTGGGCGATCCAGAAAGTGCGGCGCCCCGGCGGCGCGCGCGCCGGCCACTACCCCGGTGCGGCCGTCATCGAGGGCCAGATCGCCACCGGCACGGCGATCAAGCGCGTCGGCCTGGTGGGACTCGAACGCATGCCGGTGCGCGAAGGCGCGGCGATCTTCGATGCCCAGGGTCACCGACTCGGCCACGTCACCAGCGGCACCATCGGCCCGACGACCGACCAGCCGATCGCGATGGCGTACGTCGCCGCCAATCATGCGGCCGCGCACCACGAGGTTCTTGCCGAGGTGCGCGGCAAGCGATTCCCGATGCGCGTCAGCGCGATGCCGTTCGTTCCCCACCGCTACTACCGCGGCTAGCCACGCCGCCGAGGAGAGCTCCCATGACGACCATGTTCACCCCCGATCACGAGTGGATCAACATCGAGGACCACGAGGCCGCTGTGGTCGGCATCACGCCGCACGCGCAGGACGCGCTGGGCGACGTGGTGTTCGTCGATCTGCCGGAGGTCGGGCGCACCTACAAGAAGGGTGAGGTCGCCGGCGTCGTCGAGTCGGTCAAGGCCGCCGCCGACCTCTACATGCCGGTCGAAGGCGAGATCGTCGAGATCAACGAAGCGCTGCGCAAGGACCCGGCGCTCGTCAACCGCGATCCGATGGGCGAAGGCTGGTTCTTCAAGGTGCACGTGACGCACATGGAGCAGTTCGACGAACTGATGGATCCGCCGGCCTACGACAAGCTGCTGAAGTCGCTCTGACCACCCGAACCCGCGTCCGCCATCCCTCTCGTTGCCTCACCGATGCTGATGTCCGCCCGCTCACCCCTTGCCGAACTCGAAGACGACGCGCTCTTCGCCACCCGCCACATCGGCCCCGATGCCGACGACCAACGCCGCATGCTGCAGACGATCGGTGCGCCATCGCGGCGCGAGCTGGTCGATGCCCTGGTGCCGCGCGACATCGTGCGCAGCACGCCGTTGCGACTGCCCTCCCCGGTCAGCGAGGCCCAGGCGCTGGCCGAGCTGAAGGCGCTGGCGCAGCGCAACAAGGTCTTCAGGTCGTACCTCGGGCAGGGCTATCACGGCACGCTGGTGCCTGGCGTGATCCAGCGCAACGTCCTCGAGAACCCGGCCTGGTACACGGCCTACACGCCGTATCAGGCCGAGATCTCGCAGGGGCGGCTGGAGGCGCTGATCAACTTCCAGACCATGGTCACCGACCTCACCGGCATGGCGGTGGCCAACGCGTCGATGCTCGACGAGTCCACCGCCGCGGCCGAGGCCATGACGCTGGCCCGGCGCAGCTCGCCAGCCAAGAGCAACGCCATCATCGTGGCCGGCGACTGCCACCCGCAGACGATCGACGTCGTGCGCACGCGGGCCAAGCCGCTGGGCATCCGGGTGATCGTCGGCTTCGCGCCGGAGCTGATGCAGCAGCATGACTGCTTCGCCGTGCTGGCGCAATACCCGGCCACGAGCGGCCAGATCCACGACCTGAGGCCGTACGTCGAGCAGGCGCACGCCAAGCAGGCGGCGTTCATCGTCGCCGCCGACCTGCTGGCGCTGACGCTGCTGGTCCCGCCGGGCGAGTTCGGTGCCGACATCGTGGTCGGCAACACGCAGCGCTTCGGCGTGCCGATGGGCTGCGGTGGGCCGCATGCCGCTTTCCTGGCCTGCCGCGACGAGTTCAAGCGCTCGCTGCCCGGCCGGCTGGTCGGCGTCAGCGTCGACAGCCACGGCCACCCTGCGTATCGGCTGGCGCTGCAGACGCGCGAGCAACACATTCGGCGCGAGAAGGCGACCTCGAACATCTGCACCGCGCAGGTGCTGCCGGCGGTGCTGGCCAGCATGTACGCCGTGTACCACGGCCCGCAGGGCCTGACGCGCATCGCGCAGCGCGTGGCGTCGTACACCGCGGCGCTCGCCGACGGTCTGGCAACGCTGGGCTTCGAGAACCGGTGTCCGCACGCCTTCGACACCGTCACCATCGACGCGGGCGACCGCGCGGCAGAGGTCATCCAGCGGGCGCGCGACGCGGGCGCCAACCTGCGCCTGATGTGGCCGGGCCACGTCGGCATCGCGCTGGACGAGACCACGACGCGCGACGATATCAGCGCGCTGTGGTCGTGGTTCGCCGCACCCGGGCAGTCGCTGCCGCAGTGGTCCGCCTACGAGCGCGGCGTCGAGGCGCTGATCCCGCAAGGCCTGCGCCGCAGCAGCGCCTTCCTCACGCATCCGGTGTTCAACACCCACCGCAGCGAGACCGAGATGCTGCGCTACATCCGCGGCCTGGCCGACAGGGACCTCGCGCTCGACCGCTCGATGATCCCGCTGGGCTCGTGCACGATGAAGCTCAACGCCACCAGCGAGATGATCCCCATCAGCTGGCCCGAATTCGCAAACCTGCATCCGTACGCGCCGGCCGACCAGCTGGCCGGCATGCACGCGCTCAACGAGCAGCTGTGCGCTTGGCTGGCCCAAGCAACGGGCTACAGCGCGGTCAGCCTGCAGCCCAACGCGGGCTCGCAGGGCGAGTACGCGGGGCTGCTGGCGATCCGCGCCTGGCACGAGTCGCGCGGCGACACGCAACGCCGCATCTGCCTGATTCCGGAGTCGGCGCACGGCACCAACCCGGCCTCGGCACACCTGGCCGGCCTGGACGTGGTGGTGGTCAAGTGCGACGCCATGGGCAACGTCGACCTCGACGACCTGCGCGCCAAGTGCGAGCGCCATCGCGCCGAGCTGGCCGCGATCATGATCACCTACCCGTCGACCTACGGCATCTTCGAGCCGCGGGTCAAGGAGCTGTGCGCGATCGTCCACCGGCACGGCGGCCGGGTCTACGTCGACGGTGCCAACATGAATGCGCTGGTCGGACTGGCGGCGATGGGCGAGTTCGGCGGTGACGTCAGCCACCTCAACCTGCACAAGACCTTCTGCATCCCGCACGGCGGCGGCGGGCCCGGCGTGGGCCCGGTGTGCGTGGTCAAGGACCTCGAGCCGTTCCTCCCCGCAGCACCGGGCCGCGGCAACGACGCGCCGGTGGGGCCGGTGTCGGGCGCCCCGCTCGGCAACGCCGGCGTGCTGCCGATCTCGTGGATGTACATCCGCATGATGGGTGCCGAGGGTCTCACCGCCGCCACCGAGTGCGCGATCCTGGCGGCCAACTACGTGGCGGCGCGATTGTCGGAGCACTACGACATCCACTTCAGCGGCAACGTGCCGGGCATCCGCGGCGGCGGCGTCGCGCACGAGTGCATCCTCGACCTGCGGCCGTTCAAGGACGGCTGCGGCGTCACCGCGGAAGACGTGGCCAAGCGGCTGATCGACTACGGCTTCCACGCGCCGACGCTGAGCTTTCCGGTGGCCAACACGCTGATGGTCGAGCCCACCGAGAGCGAGCCGCTCGGCGAGCTCGACCGTTTCTGCGACGCGATGATCGCGATCCGCCACGAGATCGCCGAGGTCGAAGCGGGCCGCTGGCCGCGCGACGACAACCCCTTGAAGCACGCGCCGCACACCGCCGCCGCGCTGCTGGCGGCCGACTGGCAGCACGCCTACACGCGCGAGCAGGCGGCCTATCCGATGAAGTCGCTCAGGCACGGGAAGTACTGGTCGCCGGTCGGGCGGGTCGACAACGTCTACGGCGATCGCAACCTGTTCTGCAGTTGCGTGCCGATGAGCGCCTTGGCCGAAGACTGAGCCACCCGGTGCCGACGCAGCGATGACAGCCCCGCTGAGCATGCTGATCGTCGGTGCCGGCTTCGGCGGCATCGGCGCCGCGATCCATCGCCGCCGCACCGGCGACGACAACTTCCTGCTCATCGAGCAGGAGGGCGGGGTCGGCGGCACGTGGTGGGCCAACCGCTACCCTGGCGCCGCCTGCGACATCCCGTCGCACCTGTACTCGTTCTCCTTCGCGCCGCATGCGCACTGGACGCGCAGGTACCCGGCGCAGCCCGAGATCGAGGCCTACCTCAACGATTGCGTGCAGCGCTTCGGCCTGACGCCCCGGCTGCGCCTGCACACGCGGCTGATGCACCTGCAATGGAACGAGGCGCAGCGCCTGTGGCGTGCCCGCGTGCTCGACGCCGCCGGACACGAGCACGAGCTGCAGGCCCGCGCGGTGACGCTGGCCACCGGTCCGCTGAGCCGGCCCGCCACGCCGCCGCTGCCGGGGCTGGCGCAGTTCCACGGCCCGGTGATCCACACCGCGCGCTGGCCCGATGGCTTCGATGCCGGCGGACGGCGCGTCGGCGTCATCGGCACCGGTGCCAGCGCGATCCAGCTCGTGCCGCAGCTTGCGCCTCGGGCGGGCG
>DATIFD010000504.1:0-4355 GCA_035455385.1 Burkholderiaceae bacterium | reverse complement strand
GCCAACACCGCGGTGCTGCAGGAGCTGGCCGCACGCGGCAACACGCTGCTGCTCAAAGGCCGGCCGATTCGCCAGCTTCCGCGCGAGCTGCTGCAGGCCTTCAAGTGGTCGATCATCGACTTTGCCGACGACCGCAGGCTCACGGCGCCCGCGGCGCCCCCGGCAGGCGTCGCGCGCAGCATCCCGCACATCCAGAGCGGCGTGCACACGATGGCGCAGCTGCAGCAGAGCTTCGCGCGTGGCGCGATCGCCGTCATCGGCTGGCCGTTGCGCGATCCGGCCGCGGCTCCCGTGCTGGCGCGGCCCGATGCGAAGGTGGTGCTCGAGTTGATCGAACACCTCGATCAGGGCCGCAACGCCGATCGGCTCGACGACACGCTGATGCGCGACCCGTTGCTCGCCTTCGAGCTGCTGCGCCACGTGCAGGGCACTGCACCCGGGCAGCTGCGCCTGGAGACCGGTTCGTTCAAGCAGGCGATCTCGCTGCTGGGGGTGCAGCCGCTGCGCCGCTGGCTCGGCGGCATGCTGGCGCGCACCGGCGACGACATGCGGCTGCGACCGGTGAACTTCGCCGCGCTGCGCCGTGGCCTGTTGATGCGCCAGCTGGCGTCGGCGTCGGCGAGCGTCGAGACGCGCGGCGAGCTCTTCATGTGCGGCGTGTTCTCGCTGCTCGACCGCATCGTCGGGCGGCCCGCGGCCGAGACGCTGGCGATGCTCGAGGTGCCCGAGCGCGTGCGCGCGGCGATCGTCGACGGCAGCGGCCCGTACCACCCGCTGCTCGAGCTCGCGCGGGCGATCGAATCGGAACTGGCCACCGAGATCCGCGCCGCGGCCGACGCCGCGTTCATCGAGCCGCTGGAGATCAACCGCGCGCTGTTGAAGACGCTGTTCCTGGCCGGTGCGCTGGACCGCTCGCGAGCGAATCCCTCCCGGTGACGGCGGTCGGACCGCCGACCAGGCGCCGGCGAGGCGCGCCCATCGCGGCGCCGAGGCTACGATGCCGCTTGCGCGAAAGCACCCGCGTGAGGAGTCATCCGCGATGAAGCGCAGCACCGACCGCTTTCTCACCACGCACACCGGCAGCCTGCCGCGTCCCGACAGCCTGATCAGGACGATGTACGCCAAGGAGGAGGGTGTGCCGGTCGACGCCGCCGCGCTCGAGCGAAAGGTGGCCGAGGCTGTGGCCGAGGTCGTGCGCAAGCAGGCGGAGGCTGGCGTCGACATCGTCAACGATGGCGAGATGAGCAAGCCGAGCTACGCCACCTACATCAAGGACCGCCTCAGCGGCTTCGGCGGCGACGACAACAAGTTCGTCTACCAGGACCTGGTGGGCTTTCCGGGGCTGGCCAAGCGCGTATTCGGCGACCCCGGCCGCTCGCGCCGGCGCACGCCGAGCTGCAACGCGGCGGTGCAGGTGCGCGACCCGCAGGCGGCGCAGACCGACGCGGCGCACCTGCGCGCGGCGCTGGCGCAGGTGAAGGCCGAGGAGGGTTTTCTCACCGCAGCCTCGCCGGGCGTGGTGTCGCTGTTCTTCCGCAACGAGCACTACCCGACCGAAGAGGAATATCTCTTCGCGATCGCCGAGGCGATGCGCGTCGAGTACGAAACCATCGTCGACGCCGGCTTCGTGCTGCAGCTCGACTGCCCCGACCTCGGCATGGGCCGCCACATCCAGCACGCCGACCTGAGCCTGGCGCAATGGCGCAAGAAGGCGCAACTGCACGTCGAGGCGATGAACCATGCGCTGCGCAACATCGCGCCCGATCGCGTGCGCATGCACCTGTGCTGGGGCAACTACGAGGGCCCGCACCACTGCGACGTGCCGCTGGCCGACGTGATCGACATCGTGTTCGAGGCGCGCCCCGGTGCCGTCTCGCTCGAAGCGGCCAACCCGCGCCATGCACACGAGTGGCAACTGTTCGAGACCGTCAAGCTGCCCGAGGGCAAGCTGCTGATTCCGGGCGTGATCGAGTCGAAGTCCAACTTCATCGAGCACCCGGAGCTGATCGCGCAGCGCATCGGTCGCTATGCCGACCTGGTCGGCCGCGAAAACGTGATCGCCGGCAGCGACTGCGGCTTCGGCACCTGGGTCGGCCAAGCTGCCGTCGACCCCGACGTGGTATGGGCCAAGTTCGCAGCGATGGCCGAAGGCGCGCGCATCGCGTCGAAGAAGTTCTGGTCGTGACGCCATGCCGACGCGCTGGCTGCACGGCGTCGGCGAGTCGCATGCGGCGCTACGGTAGCCGCAGCCGGCCCATCATTTCCAGGCAGGCCAGCCACGGCAGGGCCGCGGCCATCATCGTGGCCATCGCCCGGCGCACCCAGCGGAACTTCATCGTCGCCAGCACTGCGACGCGGTGGCATTGATCGGCGAGGTCGCGCGCGAACTCGATCTGCGGCACCGTGCGCAGGCGCTCGAAGTAGGCCTCGCGCGACATCTCGGCGATGCCGCCGAAGAACACCAGCGATCCCGGCCGCGTGCCGAGGCGCGGCAGCGCGGCGAGCGCCGCCATCGCGATGCTGGCCACGCAGATCGCAGCGGTCAGCCCGAGCATGACCCACAACCCGGCGCCCGCCGTGCGCAGCGCGGTGCCCGACAGCGACGCCACCAGCGCGCCGAGCATGCCGATGTTCGACGAGATCACGAGGCCGCTGCGCGAGTCGGCGATGGCACCGGTGGTCACCAGCCGGGCGAGCGTGGTCTCCTGCGATCGCAGCAGCTGATCGGCGGTCAACGGCAGCGGGCCGACGCTGCGCGACTCGATGGGCTGGCTTGATGGGGTCGTCGGCATGCCGTTCCTCGTGCGCGCAGGGAGACCGGTTGTATCAGGCCGCCCCGATCGCGTAGCGGATCAGGTGGTCGGGGTTTTGCTGCGGCTCCACGCCGAGCGAGATCACGCCCGCGCCCTTGAGCTGGACCACCTCGCGCTGCACCAGCACCGGCGCGGTGCTGCCGTCGTCGACATAGGTGCCGTTGGTGCTGTGATCGTGCAGGAAGAACTTGCCCGACACGCGCTCCACCGAGGCGTGACGGCGCGACACCAGCTGGTGGTCGATCTGCATCGTGCAGTCGGCGTCGCGGCCGATCAGGCAGCTCGCCGCGCCGGCGTCGACCACCACCACCCGCGAGCCGTGGCTCAGCTCGAGCCGCGTGCGCAGCGTGCGCGTGCGGTCGGGGGGCTGGTAGATGGTGGAGTGCCCCTCGTCGTACGGCAGCAGGCAGATGTTGATCGGCCGCGCCTGGCCTTTCACCGGCACGTGCTTGATCAGCCGCAGATCCCAGCGGCCCGGCTCGGTCAGCTGCTCGCCGGCACTCTGCGTGAGCACGATCTCGAAGCGCTTGGCGATGTCCGCCATGCGGGCCGCGATGTTGACCACGTCGCCGTACAGCTGGTCGGCCTCCTGCTGGATCGGGCCGGCGTGGATGCCGGCGTGCATCGAGAGCGGCGGCTGGTACGGCAGGTCGCGCAGCGCCACCGCGGCGGTGAGCGCAGCGTCGACGCTGGGGAAGGTGCACAGCATGCCGTCGCCGCGCAGCTGCACCACCGCGCCACCGTGGGTGGCTGTCAGCTCGGACCACGACTGCAGCGTCGCCGCAACCACCTCGCGCGCTCGGTCGTCGCCCGCCTCGACGAACAGCCTCGAGCTGCCGGTGATGTCGGCGAAAAGCACGGCCCGGTTCGCGAGTCGCTCGAGTGGCATGGCAGCCGCGTGGCAGAAGTTGCGCTTTGCAACCCGATGGCGGGCGCGAAATTCTAGGCTCGCGGCGACGGATCCGCCGCTGCGGGCCATCCCCCTACACTCGGTCGCCGGTGCGGCCGCCAGGAGCAAACGATGCAGACGATGCGCATGGAGCTGTTGCAGCAGATGCCGATCTTCGGCGGCGTCGACGAGCCGGCGCTGCGGTATCTGCTGGAGCCGGTGCCGTCGATCACCGTGCCGGCGGGCCGGTTCTTCTTCCGCGAGCGCGATCCGGCCGACTGCATGTACGTGCTCGAGTCGGGCCGCGTCGCGGTGCTCAAGGACTGGGCTGGCCGCGAGCTGCTGCTGCGCGAGCTCGGCGTCGGCGATTGCTTCGGCGAGATGGCATTGCTCGACCTGTTTCCGCGCAGCGCCTCGGTGCGCGCCGTGGAGGAGTGCCGCGCGATGGCGCTGACGCCCGAGCACCTGTACCGGCTGTTCGAGCACGACCCGGTGCCGTTCGCGGTGATCCAGATGAACATCGGACGCGAGATGAGCCGGCGTCTGCGCGAATCGGACGAGCAGTTGTTCCAGGCCACGATGAGCGATACGCAGGCGGCGCCCGACACCGCGTTCTGCTCGATCTGAGCGCGCCGCGCGCCGTGCCAACCCCT
>DATIFD010000503.1:0-8819 GCA_035455385.1 Burkholderiaceae bacterium | reverse complement strand
TGGGCCCCTCGGCCGCCGCCTCGGCAGCCACGACACCGCGCGCCATGCCCCCGGAAGCCGCTGCCTCGGCAGCGGTCGGCGACGGCGACACCGCCCCCGAGCAGTTGACCGGCAAGGACCTCGACGCCGCGCTGTACCAGTCGATCTACATGCGCGAGGCGGTGCCGCTGGTGCCCTACGTGGTGTACCGCGCCGAGCAGGGCGACTTCAGCTTCGTGCTCAATGTCGTGCAGCTGCTCGAGGCGTCGGGCGACGACATGGCCGACGCGATGTACCTCACCGTGGTCTGCGCCGAACACGGCGACACCTCGGAGACCGCGCTTCGCTTTCCGGGCCTGATGAAGCGCCTGGCCGACGAAGGCATGAGCGACGCGAGGCAGCTGCTGGCCACCTGTCGCGACTGGAAGATCCGGCTGCTCGACAAGGCGCTGCTGCAGCCGGTGCGCTCCGACATTCCGACGCTGCTGCTGTCGGGCCGCTTCGACCCGATCACACCGCCGGAGCTGGCCGACCGCGTGGCCGCCACGCTCGGCCGCGCCTACCGATTCACGTTCGCCGGCGGCACGCACGGCCAGGCCTTCACGGTGCCGTGCGCGAACCGGCTGATCGCGCAGTTCCTCGACGCACCGGGGCAGCCGCCCGATGGCCGCTGCGCGCAGGAGGCCACACCGGCGTTCTACACGCCCGATCAGCTGCTGCGCCTGCCGTCGCGCGCGCCGGGCAGCGCCAGCATCGAAGACCACATGCAGGCGCTGGCCGGCCCCGGCATCGCGGTGGGGCTGGCGCTGCTGCTGCTGTTCAGCGCGGTGCCGGTGTACAGCGTGACCGAGGTCGTGCGCGTGTTCCGCCGCCGGCGCTTCGAGCTGCCCGAGGGCTGGCGCGGCCGCCTGATCGGCGCCGCCCCGTGGGTGCCGGTGCTGGGCGGCTTCCTGCTGGCGGCGTTCCTGTTCACGGTGGCCTCGAGCATCGGCAGCGCGATCGAGCGCAACCAGTTCCTGCTGCTGGTGGGCGTGGTGCCGGCGTGGGTCAAGGCGCTGAGCTGGGGCCTGGTGCCGTTCGTCGCGGTGATGGCGATGATGACGATGGCCGTCGTGCTGCTGTGGCGCCACCGCGCGCGCAGCATCGCTGGCCGCGTCTACTACACGCTGCTGGTGCTGGCCGGTTGGTCGGTGTGCCTGGCGCTGCTCGACACCGGGCTGATCGGGCTGTAGGGCAGACGATGCGATTGCTGCCGTTCACGCAGGTCGACCGCACGGCCTTCACCGCGTCGCGCGGCGACGTACTGCGCGAGCGCGGCACGCCGCCGCGCAGCGGCCGCAACGCCGTCGGGCTCGACGAGCTCGACTACGGCGACGTGGTGTTCCGCTTCCAGGACAGCGGCCGCCTGGAGGAGGTGACCGCACGCGCGCCGGTGCTGCACCTCGACGCCGTGGCGGTGCCGTTCGCCACGCTGCAGGCGTTCGTCGAGGCGCAGGACCCCGACGCCTTCGAGCGCGCCGGCTTCGTCGTCAGCCCGGCGTTCGGCCTCGCGTTCGACCCGCGCGAGCCGCCGTGGGTGACGGCGCTCGCGCGCCATTGCCTGGACCAGTGGCGAGCGCTGTGATTGGCCTGGCTCACGTCGGGCGCGGCACCTCGTAGCGCAGCTCGGCGAATCCAGGCCCGACGCGCACGGCCGCGGTCAGCCGCAGCGCGGCGGTGCCGGTGATGCGCCGCGGCAGCAGCGGCTTGCCGCGGCCGAGCGTGACCGAGCCGACCTGCACGATGATCTCGTCGAGCAGGCCGGCATCGTGGAACTGCCCCACCAGGTCGCCGCCGCCGACGAGCCACACGTTCTTGCCCTGCGCCGCGGCGCACATCTGCGCGTGCACCGGCTGCACATCGCCGCGCACGAAGCGGACGTCGGCACCGGGCACCGCGTCGAGGCGCCGGCTGCTGAACACCCAGGTGGGCTGTGTATAGGGCCAGCCCGCGTTCGGCGCGTCGGCCTTGACCACGTGGCGCAGCATCCACCCGTAGGTGGCCGAGCCCATTGCGAGCGCACCGACGTCGCGGATGAAGGCCGGGTAGCTGGTGTCGTTGACATCGCCGAGCGGAAACAGCCACTCGAGCGAGTCGTCCTCGGTGGCGATGAAGCCATCCAGGCTGGCGGCGGTGTAGTACTGCGTCTTCATGCGCGCTGGCGTCCCACGTGGCGGCCGCACTAAAGCGGGCGCCGCGCCAGCAGCGCCCAGATGCCGGCGGCCGACAGCAGCACGCCGCCTGCAATGTGAAAGCCGCGTCGCGCGCGCGGCGACGCCAGCGCGCGCCGCGCCGACGCCGCGAACACGGCGTACAGCGTCGCGTTCACCGTGGCCAGCGCGACGAAGGTGATCGCCAGTGCCCACAGCTGCGGCGCTACCGGCGCGCCGGCGCGGATGAACTGCGGCAGGAAGGCGACGAAGAACACGATGCCCTTGGGATTGAGCGCAGTCACCATGTAGGTGTTGGCGAACAGGCGCCCGCGCGATCGCGGCACCTCGAGCGCGGCCAGTTCGAGCGGCGAGATGCCGGCGCGCAGCAGCTTGATGCCCAGGTAGAACAGGTACAGCCCACCGGCGAGCTTGACCACCGTGAACCACAACGCCGACGCCGCGAGCAGCGCACCCAGCCCGAGCAGCGACAGCACCAGCGCGGTCGAATCGCCCAGCGCCACCGCGGCCACCAGCGCCAGGTTGACCCCGCGGCCGTGCGACAGCGAATAGCTGATGACCGTGAGAATGGTCGGGCCCGGGATGATCAGCAGCACCGTCGAGGCGGCGACGAAGGCAAGCCAGAGTTCGATCGACAAGGCAACGCTCCCGGGCGGAAAACCGCCACCTTAGACGAATTGGACGTCAGGGATCCAGCCGCGCTGGCGCCGCGCCAGGCGCGAGGCCACCGTCTCGCCCTCGAAATCGGCCGCGCCGGGCCGAAGCATCGACGCCGGCACGTTGTCGAACGCATGCACGCTGACCACCGCGTAGAGCCTGCCGTCGATCTCGCTGGTGACCACGGGCACGACCCCGCAGCAGCCGCAGACGTGGAACGACGCCGTCGACGTGCCGAAGGCGTAGCGCGAGACCTGCGACGGCTGGCGCACCCTCACCCTCAGCGCGCCCCTGGGATTGGACGTCCACACGCCACCGTGCTTGGTGCAGAAGCTGCAGCCGCACGCGCGGGCGGGAATCTCGCCCGGGTCGGGCTCCCACGTGAGGTCGAAGGTGATGTTCTCGCAGTGGCAACCGCCGTGAATCAGCATCGGAGCGCCTCGGCATCGGGCTGGGACATGCCGCCATCATGCCCGCGGAAAGCGCCGGCGCGCGCCGCGCCGGCACGGCTACTTCTTGCACGAGCCGTCGGTGATCACGCGGCCGTCGGCGCACTCGGTGATCACCGCAGGCGACGACGTGCGCACCGGATCGGACGAACTCGCGGCCGGCGCCGATGCGGCGGGCGCGGTCGCCGGCGCCGCGGTGCCGCGCACGTAGAGCAGCTTCTTGCGCCCGCCGTCGCAGGTGCCCACCACCTGCCCGGGCGCCGACGCGGCCGCGTCGACCGCGGTGACGGTGAAGCTCGCGACGCCGTTGCCGCGGATGCGCGCCTCGATCGTCTGCTGCAGTTCGTCGCAGCCGATCGCGAAAGCCGGCACCGCTGCCGCACAGCCGGCGGCAAGCACCGCAAGCTTGCGCAGGTTCACGCCGCAGCCCTTCCGCGCGCCACTTCGTCGGCCAGGCGTTCGAGGTTCTGCGCGTTCGCCGTCGCGACGAACGCGGCCACGCGCTGGTAGTGCTCGGCGCTGTCGAAGGTCTGGCGCCAGTGCACCGCGGTGTGCGCGCCGCGCCCCTCCAGCCCGAGGGTCAGCACGAAGTGGTGTCCCGTGAGGTGCTCGATCTCCCACAGCGCGGCGGGCTCGATGCGTGCGAACCGGCTCTCGTTCGGATAGCTCGTGCCGTCCGGGCCGTGCATCGTGAGCAGCCATTGGCCGCCCGGGCGAAAGTCGAAGCGGTGCATCGTGTTGGTGAACCCCGCAGGGCCCCACCACCGCGCCACGCGCGCCGGATCGCTCAGCGCCGCGAACACCTCCGACGCTCGCGCCGGAATCAGGCGGGTTCTCGAATCTGAACGTTGAGCTGCGGGGTCCATCGCGAGAGTCGATGCCAGTTTAGCGCTCGGCTTCAGCGTGCCGAATGGAGACCGAGAGGACGGCGAGCTCGTCGATCGAAACACTGCCATCGCCAGCTCGCAATCAGACGGCAGGAACGGGCGGATCTCGGGAGGCATGCAAGCGTGCGTCGACAGGAGCCTCATGCGGGCGTTGCCGCGCGCCGCATCGGCAGAAACGAGATGCCGTGGCTTCGCTGGATCGAGCCGGCGGGTGTGAAGCCGAGCGCCTGATACACCGGCAACGCGGTGAGGCTCGCGTTCACCGTGAACGCGCCGCCGCTGCCCGGCACGCGCAGCTCGCGCAGCGCCCGCTCCCACAGGACGCGGGCGAGGCCCTGGCGCTGATGCGAGCGATCGACGAACAGGTGGAACAGGTGGGAGCCGTCGCGTATGGCGATGAAGCCGGCCAGCTCTGCGCCGGCAATGGCCACCAGATACCTGTAGCGGGTCGACGCAAGGTACCCGCGCTCGGCCTGCACCGACACCGAGGCGAGATACTGTTCGGCGCCGATACCGGACGGGTCATCGGTGAGTTCGCGCTGGAAGCTGGCGATCAGCCCCGCAATGGCTGGCGCATCCGCGGGCGTACCGGCTCGGAATTCCACGCGCCGCGTGGTACCCGGGCTGAGCGGAGAGCCCGTCGGCATGCCGCGCGCTCAGAGGCTGACGAAGAACGGCAGCGCGGCCAGCACGACGCCAGCTCCGACGAGTGCCGCCACGTTGGAGATGACGTATGGCACGGCCATCAGCAACAGCCCGCACAGAAACGGCACGAGCGCCTGCTGGCGGCGGCCGTACACGCAGTAGCCCATGCCGATGGCGCCGAAGATCACGCCCAGGAAGAGAAGCGATGTGCTCACGGGCGCGTAGCTTAAGCCGCGGCTGCCGATTGGTGTTGAGGCCCCCGGCTCACGGGCGCGCGCCCAGCGCGGCGCGCATTCGCTCGGCACTGACGGTCATGGCCCGGCCGAAGCCGGCCACGTAGCGGACCGACTCGGGCTCGATCACGAACAGCGAGAAGTCAGAGAAGCCGAACAGCTCCTGCGCGTCGGGCAGCTTGGCCAGGTAGCTCGCGCGTGCGAGCTGGTACCCGTCCGACCCCGGCGGACACGGGCGCGCACGACCCTTGATGCTGGCACGCGGCAGTGCGAGCGCACTCTCGCCCGGCGCCAACGGCGCGGTGACGAGCAGCGCGACCGCCGGGTTCTCGATCATGTCCCTCGTGTGGGTGGCCAGCCGGCTCACGTGCACGACGAAGCCGCTGCCGTCCGGCAGCTTGGCGAACGGCACCATCGAGACCGCCGGCTCACCGCCGTGCAGCGTCGCCAGCGCGGCGACCCGCTGCCCGGCGAGCAGCGCGTTCAGGGCGGCGACTTCGGTGGCGTCCATGGCACTGCGCGACAAGTCTGATTCACCGGGTCGCTTCGAACCCGGTGGACAGCTGCAGCAATGCACCGCAGACGTGATCTTTCACGCTGGCGGAGACCACGTACCGGCCCGGCGGATCGTGCGGCTCGACGACCACCTTCAGATGCTGCGCCGAAAGCTGCAGCAAGCGCGCTGGCGGCGGCTTGTACTGCCAGACCTCCATCGGCATGGCGGCGAGCACGCGGGTGGCCGGGCGCATGCGTGGCCTCACGCTCAAGCGCGCCCGCTCGCCGCGGTGCCGCCCGGCGGCTCGGTGCTTTCGCGGTCGTAGTACTCCACCGACGCTTCGGCGCGAAACATCCCCCTCAGCGGCGATTGCGCCGGCTCGCCCGAGTAGACGCCGACCTTGCGCGAGTCCGGGTACTCGCAGACCTCGGTCTCCGCCAGATTGGACAGCGCCAGATAGCGCAGGGTCGTGCTGCCGGTGTTGATGATCTGGTGGGCCGTCTCGGGCCCACCGGTCGGGCATGCGATCACGTCGTGCCTGCGGATGCGGAACCTGCGGTCGCCGAACCGCAGCTCGCCCTCGCCTTCGAGGATCAGGAACATCTCTTCCTCCGCCCGGTGCGAGTGGAAAGGGCACTGCGCCTTGCCCGGTGGCAGCTCGGTCAGGTTGTAGCCCAGCCTGCGCGCACCGATGGCGACGCTGAAGCGCGCCCGCTTCGACGTGTAGTAGCCGTTGTCTTCGACGTCGTCGAACTGGACTTCGTCGAGGTTCACGAAAGGCTTCGACATGGGGATCTCCAGGGCAAGGGATCGCAGGCTTCGGATCACGCGCGCCTCTGACATCGGGCAGAGGCGAGTCTGCCTGAGCCTTCAAGGCGCCGCCCGCCGCGGCGCCGTCCACAAGCGCTCGGTGAGCACCACTTTCACGATGTCGTTCAGCAGCAGCGAGCACACGAGCGCGTAGGCACCGACGAAGGCGATCTGCTCGAACGGCAGCGGCCCGAGCTCGGCGAGGCCGAAGTGGGCAATGGCCACGCCGATCAGCGCGTCGGCGGCGAGCGCCACCGCCAGCACCCAGCCGGGCCGCGAACGCCAGAACGCCCGCCGCTCGCGGATCGACACGATCGAGAACACCGCAAACAGCAGCAGCGTCAGGAACGAGAACGTCTGCAGCCGGCCGCCGCTCAGGTCGAACAGGTGCGAGCCGATCGCCAGCAGGCCGAGCGCCTCGACCAGCATCAGCACGCCCAGCACCACCGCCACCTGCACCAGCGGCCCGATGCGCCAGCTCTCGGGCGCCGGCGACGGGCTGACGCGGTCGGTCGACAGCGCGATCTTCACGAAGTCGGTCATGAACACCAGCAGCACCATGCCGAGCGCCGAAATGACGAACTGGCCCGTGACGATGAACGCCACGACGACGAAGCCCGCCTTCAGGATCGTGCGGCTCACCTTGTTGATGATCCACGTCAGCACGCGCTGGTAGATCGAGCGGCCGATCTTCACCAGGTCGACGATGCTCGCCAGGCCCTCCTCGGTGAGCACGATGCTCGCCGCGCCCTTGGCCACGTCGGTGGCGCCGCTGACGGCGATGCCCACCTCCGCCTGCGACAGCGCCGGCGCGTCGTTGACGCCGTCGCCGGTCATGCCGACCACGTGGCCCGCAGACTGCTGGCTCTTGACGACCAGAAACTTGTCCTCGGGAAACACCTCGGCAAAGCCGTCGGCGCGCGCGACGAGATCGCCGGCGCGCGCAGCGCCCTCCTTCTCGGCCGCCCGCAGGTCGGGGGCGCGCGTGACGTCGCCGAGCCCGAGCTGGCGCGCGATCTCGCGCGCCACCGGCAGGCCGTCGCCGGTGAGCATCTTCACGCCGATGCCGAGCGCGCGCAGCTGCTCGATCAGCTGCCGCGAGTCGGGCCGCGGCGGGTCGGCGAGGAACGCCAGCCCCACCAGCTGCCACGGCGCGTCGCCGTCGGAGCGCGCCACCGCGAGCACGCGGCTGCCCTTGGCCGCCTCCTCGGCGGCGCGCGCCTCGAGCGCGGCGATGCGCTCCGGCGGCAGCCCCGCCAGCGCGGAGATCGTGCGCAGCGCGCCCTTGGTCGAGCGCGTCGTGCGCCCCTGCACCCGCGTGGTCGACTCGGTGCGGCGCGTCTCGGGCGAGAACGGCACGAAGTTCAGCGTTTCTGCGCCCGCATCGAGCACGTCGCGCTCGCCGGCCGCGCGCAGGAAGCCGAGGTCGATCGGGTCCTGGTTGGCCGCGTTGGACGCCAGCGCCGCGGTGCGCACGACGTCGTCGTCGCTGAAGCCCTGCTGCGCGAACACGCCGCCGAGCGCGAGGCGGTTCAGCGTCAGCGTGCCCGTCTTGTCGGCGCACAGCACGTCCATGTTCGCGGCGTCTTCCACCGCGGCCAGGTGCGTCACCAGCACGCCGCGGCGGCCGAGCTCCATCGAGCCGACCGCGGTGCTCACGGTGAACATCACCGGCAGCGCCACCGGCACCGCGCTCATCAGCAGCACCAGCGAGAGCGGCACGATCTCGAGCAGCGACAGCCCGCGCGCGATGGACAGCACGAACGCAATCCCCACCATCGTGCCCACCACCACGAACAGCCACTTCACCAGCCGCGTGGTGATCTCCTCCACGTGCAGCTTGGGGCGCGCGCTCTCGATCAGGTGCGTGGTGCGGCCGTAGTACGTGCGCACGCCGGTGGCGGTGACGACGACGGTGGCCTCGCCGCGCCGCACGATCGAGCCCGAGTAGAGCGTGTCGCCGGCGTGCCGCGCCACCTCGGCCGACTCGCCGGTGAGCGCGGACTGATCGACCCGCAGGTCGCCCTCGGCCACGCGCGCATCGGCGGGCACGAAGTCGCCGGCGCGCAGCCGCACCACGTCGGCCGCAACCAGCTCGCGCGCCGGCAGCAGCCGCCACGCGCCGTCGCGCAGCACCCGCGCGGTCACCTGCAGGCGGCGCCGCAGCGCGGCCACCGCCGACGACGCGCGCTGCTCCTGCAGGAAGCTGAGGATCGCATTGACCACCAGCAGCGCCAGCGCGATCCAGAAGTCGGCGTGCTTGTGCAGCACGAACGACAGCACCGCGATCAGCTCGAGCATCCACGCCGAGAGCCCCCAGAACTTCTTGAGCAGCCGCCGGACCGGATGGCTCGGTGCCTCGGGCACCTCGTTGGGGCCCTCGCGCGACAGGCGATCGGCCGC
Source organism: Burkholderiaceae bacterium (assembly GCA_035455385.1). Taxonomy (GTDB): domain Bacteria; phylum Pseudomonadota; class Gammaproteobacteria; order Burkholderiales; family Burkholderiaceae_C; genus JAEUPI01. Next base: position 50 of record DATIFD010000503.1, on the reverse strand, counting down.
GTCGCGCTCGCTCAGCCCGGTGGTCGCTGCAAGGTTCGCTTCAGCTTCGC
>DATIFD010000502.1:0-3579 GCA_035455385.1 Burkholderiaceae bacterium | reverse complement strand
AACCCGTTCCGGTTGCCCGAGCCGTTGCAGCGTGCGCTCGGCGAGCGGCTGGCGCGTGTGGCGATCAACCGCTACCCGGTGCAATGCGTCGCCGACGTGGTGGCCGCGCTGTCGCATCACGTCGAGCTGCCCGCGGGCTGCAGGCTGATGCTCGGCAATGGCTCCGACGAACTGATCGACATGCTGTCGGTGGCCTGCAATGTGCCCGGCGCGGTGATCCTCGCCCCCGAGCCGGGCTTCGTGATGTACCGGATGTCGGCCCAACTGCGGGGCCTGCGCTTCGTCGGCGTGCCGCTGACGCCCGACTTCGAGCTCGACCGCGACGCGATGCTGGCCGCGATCGAGCGCGAGCGACCGGCGTTGACCTACATCGCGTACCCCAACAACCCCACCGCCAACCTGTGGGACGACGCGGCGATCGACGCCATCGTGGCGGCCGTCGGGCGCCAGCACGGCCTGGTGGTGTTCGACGAGGCCTACCAGCCGTTCTCGTCGCGCACCTGGTTGCAGCGCATGGCCGCGCACGGTCACGTGCTGGTGATGCGCACGCTCAGCAAGTTCGGCCTGGCGGGCGTGCGGCTGGGTTACCTGTGCGGGCACGCGGCCGTGATCGACGAGGTCGAGAAGGTGCGCCCGCCGTACAACGTGAGCGTGCTCAACGCCGAGGCGACGCTGTTCGCGCTCGAGCATGCCGACGAGTACGCCCGCCAGGCGGCGACGCTGCGCGACCAGCGTGCGCGCTTGCAGGGCGCGCTGCATGCGCTGCCCGATGTGCGCGCCTACCCCAGCGAAGCCAACATGATCCTGGTGCGCGTGCCCGACGCGAAGCGCGTGTTCGACGCAATGAAGGCGCGCGGCGTGCTGGTGAAGAACGTGTCGGCGCTGCACCCGCTGCTGGCGAACTGCCTGCGCATCACGGTGGGCACGCCCGAGGAGAACACGCAAATGATCGACGCGCTGAAAGCGAGCCTCTGAGATGACCCCACGGCCCCGTACTGCCGCCAAGCGAGCCACCGGCGAACGCACCGCGAAACCCGTGCGACGCCGCGCGCCGCGCGAGGCCGAGGTCGTGCGCGACACCAAGGAGACGCAGATCCGCGTGCGCGTCGCGCTCGACGGCCGCGGCCATGCCAAGCTCGCCACCGGCATCGGCTTCTTCGACCACATGCTCGATCAGGTGGCGCGACACGGCCTGATCGATCTCGACGTCGATGCCAGGGGCGACCTGCACATCGACGGACATCACCTGGTCGAGGACGTCGGCATCACGCTGGGCATGGCCATGGCCAAGGCCGTCGGCGACAAGGCGGGCCTCACCCGCTACGGCCATGCCTACGTGCCGCTGGACGAAGCGCTGTCGCGCGTGGTGATCGATTTCTCCGGCCGGCCCGGGCTGCACATGCGCGTGCCGTTCAAGGCCGCGATGGTCGGCGGCTTCGACACCCAGCTGGCGTACGAGTTTTTCCAAGGCTTTGCCAACCACGCGATGGTGACGCTGCACATCGACAATCTGCACGGCGACAACGCGCACCACCAGTGCGAGACGGTGTTCAAGGCGTTCGCGCGCGCGCTGCGCATGGCGCTGGCGATCGATCCGCGCAGCGCCGGCGTCGTGCCGTCGACCAAGGGCAGCCTGTAAGGATCGGTGATGGCGCGCATCGTCGCGGTGGTCGACCATGGCATGGGCAACCTGCGATCGGTGTCGCAGGCGCTGCTGCACGTGGCCACCGGCGGCGACTGCCGGGTGGTGGTGACGGCAAGCCCCGACGAGGTGCGGGCCGCAGAGCGCGTGGTGCTGCCCGGCCAGGGCGCCATGCGCGACTGCATGCGCGAGCTGCAGCGCACCGGGCTGCAGGCCGCCGTGCTCGAGGTGGCGCGCAGCAAGCCGCTGATGGGCGTGTGCGTGGGCATGCAGATGCTGCTCGACCACAGCGAGGAGCAGGACACGCCGGGCCTCGGGCTCGTCCCCGGCCGGGTGGTCAGGTTCCGCCTCGAGGGGCGGCTGCAGAGCGACGGCAGCCACTTCAAGCTGCCGCAGATGGGCTGGAACCAGGTGGTCCAGCGCACACCGGCCGGCGCCACGCCGCACCCGATGTGGCGCGACGTGCCCGACGGCGCCTGGTTCTACTTTCTGCACAGTTACTACGCGCAACCGTCGGACGAATGCCACAGTGCGGCGTTGGCCGACTACGGCGGCAGCTTTACCTGTGCTGTGGCCCGGGATAACATTTTTGCCACGCAGTTCCACCCCGAAAAGAGCGCCACCCACGGTCTGACCCTCTATCGGAACTTCCTCGCCTGGAAGCCCTAGACAGCGCCGCGGCCGGCTCAGCGCCGCGCCATCGGGCACGACCCAGCCGAGACGAACCCCCACCCACGACACGAACCCGCGCAACCGCTCGAGTTCCCAGCCATGCTGCTGATTCCGGCAATCGACCTGAAGGACGGCAAGTGCGTGCGCCTCCAACAAGGCGACATGAAGGCCGCGACGACCTTCGGCGACAACCCGGCCGCGATGGCGCGCCGCTGGCTCGATGCCGGCGCCCGCCGTCTGCACCTGGTGGACCTCAACGGCGCGTTTGCCGGCAAGCCGGTCAACGAATCGGCGGTCAAGTCGATCGTGCGCGAGGTCGGCGACCAGATCCCGGTGCAGCTCGGCGGCGGTCTGCGCGACCTCGACACCATCGAGCGCTTCCTGGACGACGGCCTGAGCTACGTGATCATCGGCACTGCCGCGGTCAAGAACCCGGGCTTCCTCAAGGATGCCTGCAGCGCGTTCGGCGGCCATGTGATCGTCGGTCTCGACGCCAAGGATGGCAAGGTCGCCACCGACGGCTGGAGCAAGCTCACCGGCCACGAAGTGGTCGACCTGGCCAGGAAGTTCGAGGACTATGGCGTCGAAGCGGTCATCTACACCGACATCGGTCGCGACGGCATGCTCACGGGCGTCAACATCGAGGCCACCGTCAAGCTTGCACAGTCGCTGACCATCCCGGTCATCGCCTCCGGCGGCTTGAGCGGCATTGCCGACATCGAGCAGCTGTGCGCACTGGAGGACGAGGGCATCCGCGGCGTGATCTGCGGTCGCGCCATCTACACCGGCAAGCTCGATTTCGCCGCGGCGCAGAAGCGCGCCGACGAGCTCAACGGCGGAGCCTGAACCCTGCTTGCCAAACGCATCATTCCCTGCCTCGACGTCACCGCGGGTCGCGTCGTCAAGGGCGTCAATTTCGTCGCGCTGCGCGACGCCGGCGATCCGGTCGAGGTGGCCGCGCGCTACAACGATCAGGGCGCCGACGAGCTGACCTTTCTCGACATCACTGCGACCAGCGACGATCGCGACGTGATCCTGCACGTCACCGAGGCGGTGGCCGCGCAGGTGTTCATCCCGCTGACCGTGGGCGGCGGCGTGCGCACGGTCGTCGACGTGCGGCGCCTGCTCAACGCCGGCGCCGACAAGGTGAGCTTCAACTCGGCGGCGGTGGCCAATCCGCAGGTGGTCCGCGATGCGTCCGACAAGTACGGCGCGCAGTGCATCGTGGTGGCCATCGACGCCAAGCGGCGGGTCTTCCCGAAGGA
>DATIFD010000501.1:0-2903 GCA_035455385.1 Burkholderiaceae bacterium | reverse complement strand
CCGCCGCCGGCGGCCATCAGCGCGAAGATGGTGGCGAACAGGCGCGACAGCTTGTCGCCTTGCAGCGGCGTGAGGCCGTGGCCGAGAAAATGCGCCTGCCAGACCGGGCCGTCGGGCACCCGCCACACCAACGCGAGCGCGACGAGCGGCAAGGCGATGATCGCCGCCGAGCGCAGCGCGCCGCGCAGCCACGGCAGCACCGCGGCGCCGACGATCAGCACCAGCGCGGGGTGGATCACCAACTCAGTCATCGCCGCCGCCGTAGTAGCCGTCGGGCCGCTTCAGCACCAGCGCCAGGGCCTTGGCGAACACGATCATCGCCGCGCAGGCGATCAAGCCGAACCAGGCATTGAAGGCGAACACCGACTCGATCTCGAAGCGAGGGTGCATGTTCACCAGCAATTCGGCCAACACGGTGAGCGCGAGCACGACGAGAAAGCCGCGCCACAGGCGCTTGACGTTGTTCGGCCGGTCGAGCCAGTGGGGCTTGTCGTCGTGCACGGTTGCCTCCTCGCCGCACATCACAGGCCAATGGTCCGACGCGCCAGCGCGAGCGGCACGTCGGGCACGAAGAACAACAGCAGCGTCGCCGCCGCCGTCGCGCACAGCGCCAGCACCATCGGCAGCGGCGCCTCGCCGTGGGCGTCGTGGGCGTCGGCATGCCCGGCCGGCGCGACGAAGAACGCGCGGTAGACGATCGGCAGGAAGTAGCCCGCGTTGAGCAGCGTGCTGACGACGATCACCGCCACGGCGAGCCATTGCTGTGCCGCCATCGCACCGGACAGCATGTACCACTTCGACACGAACCCCACCGCCGGCGGCAGGCCGATCATCGACAGCGCCGCGATCGCGAACGCGCCCATCGTCCACGGCATGCGCCGCCCGATGCCGTCGAGCTGGCTGACCTCGGTCTTGTGAGCCGCCGTGTAGATCGCACCGGCCGCGAAGAACAGCGTGATCTTGCCCACGGCGTGGGCCGCGATGTGCAGCACCGCGCCGACCAACGACAGCGGCGCCAGCACCGCGGCGGCCATCACCACGTACGACAGCTGGCTCACCGTCGAGTAGGCCAGCCGGCGCTTGAGGTTATCGGCTCCCAGCGCGACCACCGACGCCGCGATGATCGTGAAACCCGCGACCACGACCAGCCAGCCGGCCGGGCCGCCGAAGCCCGCGCTCGCCAGGGTGTCGGTGCCGAACACGTAGACGATCACCTTGACGGCGCTGAATACGCCCGCCTTGACCACGGCCACCGCGTGCAGCAGCGCCGAGACCGGGGTGGGCGCCACCATCGCCGCCGGCAGCCAGCGGTGGACCGGCATCAGCGCGGCCTTGCCGATGCCGAACATCGTGAGCGCGAGCAGGCCGGCGAGGCCCGCGCTGCCGAGCTTGCCGGCGAGGATGCCGCCCGCGATGAAGTCGGTCGTGCCCGCGACGTACCAGATGAACACCAGCGCGGGCAGCAGGAAGACGATCGAGGTGCCCATCAGCAGGGCGAGATACACCCGCCCGCCGGCACGGGCCTCGTCGGTGCCGTGGTGGGTCACCAGCGGATAGGTGACGAGCGTCAGCATCTCGTAGAAGACGAACAGCGTGAACAGGTTGCCCGCGAAGGCGATGCCCATCGTCGCCGCCAGCGCCAGCGCGAAGCACACGTAGAAGCGGGTCTGGTGCGCCTCGCGGTTGCCGCGCATGTAGCCGATCGAGTACAGCGAGTTGACGATCCACAGACCCGACGCGACGAGCGCGAACAACATGCCCAGCGGCTCGACCTCGAACGCGAGCTGCAGCCCGGGCAGCACCGTCCACAGCGCGAAACCGGGCCGTCCGCCTGCGGCCACCGTCGGCAGCAGCTGCAACACGCTGCCCAGCAGCGCGATGGCCGTGGCGAGCGTGACCGAGTCGCGCAGGTTCGGCATGCGCCCCGCCGCGGCGATGAGCAGCGCGCCGGCCGGCGGCACCGACAGCGCAAGCCCGATGGCCAGCTCGGGCGCGACCATCAGTGCCCGCCTCCGAGCAGCAATGCCGCCGCCTTGGCGGCGGAGCCCACCGTGAACGAGGTGTCGAGGCCGAAGTAGACCGTCGCGGCCACCAGCAGCGCGGCCGGCACCGCCATACCGAGGGGTACCGAGGGGCCGCCGCGCGTGTCCTCGCGCGGCGCGCGCAGGTAGGCCGCCTCGACGAAGCGCCAGACATAGGCCACCGCCAGCAGCGACGACGCGACGATCAGGAACACCAGCCACCACTGCCCCTTCTCGAGCGCGGCGAGGATCAGGTACCACTTGCTGACGAAGCCGGCGGTGCCGGGCACGCCGATCAGCGACAGGCCGCACAGCACGATGCCCGCGCTGGTGAGTGGCATCCGCTTGCCCAGACCCTGCACGCGGGCGAGACTCGTGCCACCCATCACCATCGTCACGCTGCCCAGCAGCAGGAAGATCGCACCCTTGGTCACGCCGTGGTTGAACAGGTGCACGATGGTGGCGGTCAGGCCCGAGGTCGAGTCGAAGGCCAGGCCCAGGATGATGTAGCCGATCTGGCCGATGCTGGAGTAGGCGAACAGGCGCTTCAGGTCGGCCTGGAAGATGGCGATCGCCGAGGCGACGAACATGCCCGCCAGCGCCAGCAGCAGCATCGCCTCGGACGTCGGCAGCTGGCCGAACACCTGGGCCTGATCGAAGACCGAGAAGTAGAAGCGCAGCAGCAGGTAGACCGCGACCTTGGTGGCTGTGGCTGCCAGGAACGCCGAAACCGCCGACGGCGCGAAGGCGTAGGCGTTGGGCAGCCACTGGTGCAGCGGGAACAGGGCGAGCTTCAGCGAGATGCCCACCGTCAGGAACGCGAGCGCGGCGAGCACAGGGCGCATGCCCTGCACCTGCGCGATGCGCCGGCTCATGTCGGCG
>DATIFD010000500.1:0-2862 GCA_035455385.1 Burkholderiaceae bacterium | reverse complement strand
CGCACTCTCGACGGCCGCGCGAGGCCGAGACGGAAGCGATGGACCACGACGCCTGCGTTGGCGCCGCGCGATTCTAGGGCTTGTTGAGCCGCCGCCCGCGAACGCCGGGCGGTGGATGGTGGGTGCTGACGGGTTCGAACCGCCGACCTACGCCTTGTAAGGGCGCCGCTCTACCAACTGAGCTAAGCACCCGCGGGTGCGGTCGACGGGTCAGTTCACCGCGTCCTTCAGCGCCTTGCCCGGACGGAACTTGGGCACCTTGGCGGCCTTGATCTTGATGGCCGCGCCGGTGCGTGGATTGCGGCCGCTGCGCGCGGCACGCTTGCTCACGGCGAAGGTACCGAAACCGACGATCGACACGTTGCCGCTTTTCTTCAAAGTCGACTTCACGCCACCGATCAAGGCTTCGAGCGCGCGCGTGGCGGCGGCCTTGGAGATGTCGGCTTGCTTGGCGATGTGCTCGATCAGCTCGGACTTGTTCACGAAGGTACCCCCTCTCGCAGAGTGTCTCGAAGATTTGGTTTGTTCGCCGGGAGGACGATTACAACGACGGCCCCTTGTGGTGTCAAGGTGGGCCGGACCATTCTAGGCGCATCGATTGAGCCGGTGCACGTGTTTGCGCTGGTGTCACCCCGCTTGACAACGCTCCGTCACGTCCCTACCCGCGCCTCACCAGCAGCACCGCGGTCGCGCACAACGCCATGCCGAGCATCATGCTCGGCGTGAGCGCCTCGCCGAAGCCGAGCCATGCCATCAGCGCCGTGCACGGCGGCACCAGATACATCAAGCTCGTGACTTCGGTCGCCGCGCCGCGCTGGATCAGCAGGTACAGCAGCGAGCTGCCGCCGAGCGTCAACCCCAGCACCGACCACGCCATCGCGAACTGCAGCGGCACCGTCCAGTCCATCGACTCGCGCTCCAGCAGAGCCAGCGGCAGCGTCACCAGCAGCGCCGCCACGAGCTGCACCAGATTGGCCGAGCGCACGTCGGTGGGCGCGATGAAGCGCTTCTGGTACAGCGTGCCGACGGTGATCGAGAGCAACGCGCCGACGGCCAGCGCCAGCGAAGCCGGACCGATCTCGCCGCCTTGCATGCGCCGCCACAGCACCAGCGTCAGCCCGCCCAGGCCGAGCCAAAGGCCGAGCCACTGGTGCGGCGTGATGCGGTGTGCACTGCTGCGCCACGACAGCCAGGCCGCGGTGAGCACCGGCTGCAGGCACACGATCAACGCCGCCAGCCCCGCTGGCATGCCCATCTTCACGGCGGCCCACACACCCCCGAGGTAACCAGCGTGCTGCAACGTACCGAGCACGCCCAGGTGCAGCCATTGCGCAGGCTGCACGGGCCACGGCACGCCGCGCGACAGCGCGATCCAGCCGCCGATGGCGACGATCGACAGGGCATAGCGCCAGGCCAGGAAGCCCATCGGCGGCGCATGCGGCATGCCCAGGCGGGCCACCACGAAGCCGGTGCTCCAGATGAGCACGAACACCGCCGGCATGGCGCGCAACCATGCGCCTCGTCGGACAGGCGTCATTTGGCGCGGGCGCGGATCTCTGGCAGTGCCTTGCGCAGGTAGTACACCATCGACCAGATCGTCAGCACCGCGGCGACGTAGATCAGCACCGTGCCCCAGGGTCGGGTGTCGATCAGGCCGAACAGGCGGCCGTCGTAGAGCAGGAACGGAATCGCGACCATTTGGGTCACGGTCTTGATCTTGCCCACCATGTGCACGGCCACGCTGCGCGACGCCCCGATCTGCGCCATCCATTCGCGCAGCGCGGAGATCGCGATCTCACGGCCGATGATGACCAGCGCCACCAGCGTGTCGACGCGATGCAGCCACACCAGGATCAGCAGCGACGCGCAGACCAGGAACTTGTCGGCCACCGGGTCGAGGAAAGCCCCGAACGACGACACCTGGTTCAGCCTGCGCGCGAGCCAGCCGTCGAGCCAGTCGGTCAGCGCGAACACGATGAACATCACCGTGGCCATGACGTTGCGCGTCGCATCGTCGAACGGCAGGTGAAACACGCCGGCGATCAGCGGGATCGCCGCGATGCGCGCCCACGTCAGGAGGGTCGGCAGCGTCAGGAACATGCGCCGATTGTGCCCGCGTCCGCGCGCGAGCCTGCGCCCGGCACGGCACCGGTGTCCGTGCGCGGGCGCAGGTCGCCCTGTCCGGGGTCAGTGCAGGACACGGTAGATCTCCTCGGCCAGCTCGCGCGAGATGCCGTCGACCGAGGCGAGATCGTCGACACTCGCCGCCGTCACACCGCGGACGCCACCGAAGCGCTGCAGCAGTCTCGCCCGCTTCTTCGGACCGACACCGGCGATCTCCTCGAGTCGGCTGCCACCGGTGCGCACCTTGGCGCGCCGCGCCCGCATGCCGGTGATCGCGAAGCGGTGCGCCTCGTCGCGGATCTGCGCCACAAGCATCAGCGCGGCCGAGTCGTGCGGCAGCTGCAGCTTGGGCCGGGTATCGGCGAACACCAGTTCCTCGAGGCCGACCTTGCGGCCCTCGCCCTTCTCGACGCCGACGATCAGCGACAGGTCGAGCCCCAGCTCCTCGAACACCTCGCGCGCCACCGCCACCTGGCCTCGACCGCCGTCGATCAGCACCAGCCCCGGCATGCGGGCGTGCCCGTTGTCGTCGCCGCCGGCGCGCTCGGCGAGCTTGGCATAGCGTCGCGTCAGCACCTGCCGCATCGCGGCGTAGTCGTCGCCCGGGGTGACGCCTTCGACGTTGAAGCGGCGATAGTCGGCGCTGCGCATCGCGTGGTTCTGATACACCACGCACGATGCCTGCGTCGCCTCGCCCGCCGTGTGGCTGACATCGAAGCACTCGATGCGAAAGGTGTC
>DATIFD010000499.1:0-4527 GCA_035455385.1 Burkholderiaceae bacterium | reverse complement strand
CAGGGCCTGGCCCTGCGGTTCTTCGACAGCGACACTCAAGGATCCGGTCACGGGCAACGCACCATCAGAAGCGGTAGCGTAGCCCAAGCTGCAGCACGTTGATCTTGTAGCGCGGCGACTGATCGCCGAAAACCAACAGATTCGAGACCGTCGACGGATTGACGCCGTCGAAGCGCCAATCCTGCGAGTCGTAGCGTTCCCACCACCAGCTGCCCACCAGCGACAGGTTCTTCTGCAGCTGGTAGGTGGCGCGCAGTCGGAAGCGGTCGATCGACGTATTGGCCGTCGGGAACGGTGGATCGGCGACCCCCGCGTTGACGTCGACGTCGCTGTGCATGCGGGTGACCACCACGTCGGCGTTCAGCTGGAGCTTGCCGCCCATGGCCAGCTGCTTGACGCCGAAGCCCAGCGTATTGATGCTGTCGTCGCTGCGCCCCGTCCAGTCGGGTTGCGCGAACACCTGGCTGCCGGCCTGGTCGGAGCGGATGCGCTCGGACTGCGCAAACGCGTACAGCTGCGTCTCGTCCGACAGCGCGGCCGAGAAGTCGCCGCCGACGCTGTAGGTGTGCGCTTCGGTGAGGCCGATCGTCGTGTCGTTGTAGTCGTCCTTCGCGTAATCCGCGTTGAGGCCGACCGAGACGCCCTCCTTGACGGTGAAGTCGACGCGGCCCCCGGCGCTGTCGCGCTTGCGGTCGGCCATGTAGAACTTTCGCATCAGCGGGTTCTGCGGCGGATCGATCCATACGGCAGTGCCATAGGTGGTGCCGCTGCGATCCCCGTGCGCGAGCTTCAGCTGCATCTGCACGCTCTCGGAGGCCCGGCCCTCCATGCGAGCCCACACCGTGGTCTCGCGCGTCGTCACCACCTCCTGCAGCGAGCGTTCGATGGAGTCCCAGTCGACGCCGACCGAGGTCTTCACGTTGGCGGGCCAGCGGTAGTCGCCGGCGGCCTTGAAACGATCCTGGAAGAAGCTGAACGGCTGGTTGGTGCGCGGGGTCGCGCCGAGGAACATGTCGGTCGACACGGCCGGGTAGCTCTGGCTCGAGGTCTTGTTGTCGCGCGCGTTGCGGTCGTAGCTCGCGGTGAGGTTCAGGCCCGCGATCGGCTTGGCGGTGAGCCGCGCGCTGGCGTTGAACGTGTCGGCCTTGCCGTCCAGCGACTGCGCGGGCAATGCCGGCACGGTGGGGGCCAGCGTGCTGTTGGCGGTGATCGGCAGGTACGACTCGTCCTGCAACATGCGGCCGAACGCGATGTCGCCGCTGAAGCGGATCGTCGGCGTGACCTCGTAGCCGAGGCTGCCCACCAACTGATGAAACTGGTTGCCCGGCGGCAGCGCGAGCTGCCCGGTGTCGCCGCCGTTGATCGCGATGAACGGGTTGGACCAGGTCAGCGACGGGTCGTCGTTGCGGAACACCGACAGCTGATACGCCACCGTCGCCTGCAGCCGCTTGGTCGCGTACATCGCCGACGCCTCGAGCTGGTCGGTGGTCTGGTCCAGCGGCATCGCGAGCTGCGACGCGCTCGAGAAGAACGACCCTGCGATGCGCTGCAGGCCGTCGCGCACGTCGCGCCGGTAGGTGAGCTGCGTGCTCCACTGCTCGCCGAACAACCAGCCGAGCCCGGCGTCGAAGCGATGCCGCTTCGACTCGATGTCCACCGGCTGCAGCGTGGTGGCCAGCGGCATCGACGCGGTGTCGGCCGCCGGGAAGCCGCCCGGCAGCGTCAGCGTCGACCCGCCCACGCCGAGGAAGGGCGTCTTCGCACCGTCGGCCGAGAAGCGCGGAATCTCGGCGTAGCCCAGCTTCAGCGTGTACGAGCCTTCGCGGCCGCCGTCGAAATAGATCGAGCGGGTATCGAGGCCGAGGTCGTTGGCTTCGAGCCTGCCGTAGACCCCGTTTTCACCGCGGTAGCGCACGCTGCCGCCCAGCCCGAGGTACGCACCCTGCTGGTTCAGGCCGGTGTAGTCGCCGAACTTCTGCGAGTCGTCGCTCACCCCGATGACACCGACGTCGACCGAGCCGCTGCGGCCTTCCTTCTCGAACGGACAGCTCTCGCACTTCCACTGCGAGGTGTCGACCGCCAGCGCATCGCCGGCGACGCTCGACAGCGCGCCGAGCGCGGCCAGCGGCAGAAGCGAGCTGAACGTCTTCATGGTCACGTCCGTGGTCGTTGGCTCGGCAAGCCAGGCTTGTTGCGGATGGGCGAGCCGGTGTTCATCGCATCAGCTTGGCGCCGGCCGGATGGTTGGACCCGTGCACCTGCGAATGGCAGTTGGTGCAGCTGCCCGCCACCAGATAGATCTGCCCACCGGCCGTGCCGCCGGGCAACGCCGCGCCGGTGCGCGCCACCGACGGGTGACCGGCCTGGCTGTGGCACTGCTGGCACAGCAGCGGCGGGCTCTTGATGAGCAACGCCGAGCGCACCGAGCCGTGCGCGGTGTGGCACAGCGAGCAGTCTTCGGACACCGGCGCGTGCTCCCACAGCAGCGGCCCGCGCTTGTCGGCGTGGCAGGTGTAGCAGGTCTGGTTGAGCGTCGCCTTGATCAGCATCGCGTTGGTCGGCGCGCCGTGCGGGCTGTGGCAGTCGCTGCAGCGCATCAGGCCGAAGCGCACTGGGTGGGTCGACGCCTTCTGGAAGTCGGCGCGCTGCTTCTTGTGGCAGTTGAAGCACACGTCGGCTTGGTCGGCCTTGGTCAGCACCGCGTCGCGCTCGGTGTGCAGCTTGTGGCAATCGGTGCAGGCCAGCGCGCCGCGCTCGTGCCCGCTGGCATGCCAGCCGGTGCGCGCGCTGTTCTCGTGGCACTGCAGGCAGGCCGCATTGCGTTCGGCCACCGTGAGGAACGAATTCGACTTGAAGCTGTTGATCGTCCGCTTCTTGTCGCTGCCCTTGGTGGCATGACGGCCGCCGGGGCCGTGGCAGGCCTCGCACTGCAGCCCGCCGGGGCCGAACGGCGCGTGCGCGTCGCCGCGATGCGCGTGCCGGGTCTTGAAGATCAACGCGGTCGAGAAGGTGGCGGTGTCCGCTTCTTCGTCGTGGCAGCCCAGGCAGGTGTCGGCGCCCTTCTCGGTGTACTCGGTGCCCTGGCCCGGGGCCGCGGCCGGGCCCGATGCGGCGGACGCGGTGACCGGAGCCGACGCCGCCTGCGCCGCTGCGCCAAGCGGGATGCCGCCGACCAGCAGCGCCGTCGCGAGGGCGAACAGGAACCGCAGGTTGCTCATGGCACGCCCACCTTACCCTTGGATTTCTGCTTTGCGATGATGCGGCCCTTCAGCGACACGTACACGCCGGTCGGGATGATGCCGCGTTCGACGAGGTCGGCCTTGCTGTGATAGGGGCGGCCCGAGATGATGCGGTCGGCCTCGGCGTCGCCGATACCCGGCAACGTCTTGAGCTGCGCGCGGCTCGCGCTGTTGATGTCGATCGGCGCGGGTTGTTTCGCCGGCGGGCGCGCCTTCGCGGCTGATGCGGCTGACGCCGGAGCCGCGGCCGGCATGGCCGCGGCGACCAAGCCCGTGCACGCCGCCAGACCGAGCGCGATCATCAGCATCCTCACCGGCCTGCGCTGCACCGGGTCGCTCACCTCGACACCCCTGTCTCCTCACAGAAGAGAACCCGGTGGCGTTGCCACCGGGTTGCCGTTGCGGTCGTGCTGCGGCACGTGGAACGCGAGCCGCAGCTTGCCCCGTCATCGCCGATTCACCGGTCTATTTCGAATGCATGACCTTGATGTCGGCTATGCGCCCGGTGTCGTGGCAGACCATGCAGAGTTCGGGCTTGGCCAACGCGGTGCTGCGAGCCTCGTAGATCGATGCATTGCCCGTGATCAGCATGTGATCGCGAGCGAGCGTCGAATCGTGGCAAGCGAAGCACTGCGTCGCGATCGGCGAGGTCACCAGTGTCGTCGCCGCCGCGGGCGTGGTCACCCCGGTGGTGGCGTTGAAGGTGAAGCCAGAGCCGAAGTTCGTGCCCGGGGTCGTAATGTAGGGCGACAGGCTGACCGACGCGTTCAGCGTCCCGGAGGCCACCGTCCTGTATGGGCGGTTGGGTTGGGCACTGGCCGAGGCCGTGGCGCTGAAGTCGTAAGTGCCCGGCAGGTGGCACGTCTCGCACTGCCGCAGCACGCCAGGGAACTTGACGTTGAAGAACCCGTCCGTCGCCGAACTGGCGTGCCAGTTGAAAGGCACCGTTCGCTTGGCCCCTCCGTGGATGGCGTGGATGTAGCTCGTGGAATCAGCCGACCAGCCGCTGCTGGTGCGGTTGGGGGTATGGCACCACGAGCACGTCGTGCCGTCGTTGCGTTGCCCAGCGTGGAACGCGTCGGTGGTGAACGTGCCGAGTTCCTGGTGGCACTTGTTGCAACGCGCATCTTCGACGATCGGGCGTCGCCCTGTATAGCCCGTCGCCACCTTCTGCGCGTTCGGAGCGATGACGATGAGGCCTCCGATCTTGTTGGGCATGCTCGGGAGCAACTGGCTCGACGTCGCGGTCGCGTCCGTTGCGCCGACGGGGACCGGCGAGTCCGACGTC
>DATIFD010000498.1:0-2910 GCA_035455385.1 Burkholderiaceae bacterium | reverse complement strand
AGGTTCTTCTGCGTCCCTGAAGTCTCAGCGCCCGCCGCATACCGGGCACTGCGGTTGCCTCGCCATGCGGATCTCGTTCCACTCCATCGTGCGCGCATCGAGCATCTGCAGCCGGCCGGCGAGCGACGAGCCCACACCGGTCAGCAGCTTCAACGCCTCGGCCGCCTGCATCGCACCGATGATGCCCACCAGCGGTGCGAACACGCCGAGCGTGGCGCAGGCGACTTCGTCGAACCCGGCATCGGGCGGGAACACGCAGGCGTAGCACGGGCACTCGGGATCGCGCGGGTCGTACACCGAGATCTGGCCGTCGAAGCGGATCGCCGCACCGGCCACCAGCGGCACGCGGTGCCGCACGCAGGCGGCGTTCACCGCGTGACGGGTGGCGAAGTTGTCGCTGCAATCGAGCACCACGTCGGCGCCGTGCACCCAAGCGTCGAGCGAGTCGGCATCGGCGCGCTGCACCTGCACGTCGACCCGCACGTCGGGATTGATGGCGGCGATCGCGTCGCGTGCCGACTCGGCCTTCGGCTGGCCCACCCGCGCGAGGGTGTGCGCGATCTGGCGCTGCAGGTTGGTCAGGTCGACGCGGTCGTGATCGACCAGTGTGATGCGGCCGACGCCCGCGCCGCCGAGATACAGCGCCACCGGCGAGCCGAGGCCACCGGCACCGATCACCAGCGCATGCGAGGCGAGCAGACGGCGCTGGCCATCGATGCCGATCTCGTCGAGCAGGATGTGGCGTGAATAGCGCAGCAGCTGCGCGTCGTCCATTCAGCAAGGATAAGGGTTCGGCTGACTATGATTCGGGCGACCGGACATCCCGTTCGATGGCTGCCGCCGATCCTCGCTTCGAACGCTGGCGCGACCTCGTGCTCGCCAGCGTGCCGGTGCTCGCGTCGGAGGCGGCGCAACGCGCGCTCGATCAGCTGCAGGGCAGCGCACTCACGCTCGCGGTGGCCGGCGACCGGCAGCACACAGCGAACCTGATGCCGCTGCTGCGGCCGGGCCCGAACGGGCTGGCGGCCGCGTTCTCGGCAGCGCTGCGCGCGCAACTGCGCGACGAGTTCGCGCGCGAACTGCACGACGAGTCGGCGGCGCGCACGCCGACGCCGACCGTGCCGATCGACCAGCTCACGCTCGTCGACGACCAGCAGATCGAAGAGGACATCGAGGTCGGGCGCGTGATCCAGCAGGTGGACACCGCGTCGGAGGCCGATCTGCGCGACCTGCGATCGCTGTGCGCGACGCTGCTCTCGGCGCCGGTGGCGCTTCCCGAGGTGGTGCCGTTGCGGCCCGAGGTGGTGGCGCGCGCGCTCAGCCGCGCGCTGCAGTCGCTCGGCCTGGACCGGCCGGTGCGCCTGCTGGCGCTGCGCGTCGTCGGCAAGGCGGTGGCCGACCGGCTCGGCGCGATGGTGCGCGAGCACACGCGCGAGCTCAAGCGCTGGGGTGTGGAGCCGCTGCCGTACCAGTTGCGGGTGACGCCCGAACTGCAGCGCGGCGTTCGCGACGATGGCGCGATGCGCCGCCTGGCCGGCAAGCTGGGCGGCGCAGCGGCGCCGGCCGACCAGCTGATTCCCAGGCTGCTGGCGCAGGTGGCCGAGCAGTCGCGGCTCGATCCGACCTTCAGCGCGCTGCTGCAGCGGCTGTCGGCACCGGCGCTGCGCAGCTCGAGGGTCGAGGCGGCCGTGCTGTCGTCGTTCCAGCACCCGGTGTGGCAACTGGTCGACCGCATCGCGGCCCTGGGCGCGCTGCACACCGGTGCGCAGGCCGCGCGGCTGGCGGCGCAGCTCGATCCGGTGCTGCAGCGGCTCGAGCGCGGCTCAGATGCATCGCCGGCGGCCTACCAGCGTGCTTTGGTGGAACTCGATGAACTGACCACCGACTGGGCCGATTCGGAACTGGCCGAAGCGGGCGTCACGGCGCCGGCACCGCCACCGGGCGGCGGGTCGCTGCCCACCGACTGGGGCGGCGAGGGCAGCCTGCCCACCGTGCCGATGGAGCTGCCCGGCACCGACGTGCACAAGGCCTGGGTCGACGGCCTGCGCGAGGGTGATCGCGTGCGCGTGTTCCTGCACGCGCGCTGGATGAGCGCGTTCGTCGCCGGGCGCAGCAGCGCGCACGTGCTGCTGGCCACCCGGAACGGCGAGCCGTTGCAGACCATCGGGCGCGCGGCGCTGTACCGTTTGCACGAGTCGGGCCTGGCCACCACCATCGAGCACGCGGCGCCCGTCAGGGAGGCGGTGCAGACCTTGACACTGGACCTCGACGCGGGCGCGTGAAGCGCGGGCGGGTCGTCGGGGGGGACGGCGGCGGCAACCGGACTCCCGCCGCCGATGCAAAAGGCCCGCGTTGCGCGGGCCTTTGTGCTGAGGTCTTGCCTTGCGCTGGCCCTACGGCCGCGCAGCGGCAAGCCTTACTGCGTCTTGACCTCGGCCTTGCGCTCGGCCATCGCCTTGCTGACGACGACCGGCTTGCCCTTGAGCTGGTTGATCGCCTGCGTGAGCTGGAAGTCGTCCGGGCTGCCGAACTCGGGCAGCGGCTTGATCTCGCGCGCCTTGGCTTGCTGCTCTTCGAGGCGCTTACGTGCCTCATCGCGGGCCTTTTCGCGCGCCTCGTCCTTCTTCTCGTCGGGGGTGCCGAGGTGCTTTTCGAGGTCGGCCTCGCGCAGCCGCAGCGCCGCGAACAGGTTGCCTTCGGCGGTCTCGTCGAGCCAGACGTCGGGCACGATGCCCTTTGCCTGGATCGAGCGGCCGCTGGGGGTGTAGTAGCGCGCGGTGGTGATCTTCAGCGCCGTTTCACCCGACAGCGGGCGCACGGTCTGCACCGAGCCCTTGCCGAACGTCTGCGCGCCCATGATGGTGGCGCGCTTGTGATCCTGCAGCGCGCCGGCGACGATCTCGCTGGCCG
>DATIFD010000497.1:0-8159 GCA_035455385.1 Burkholderiaceae bacterium | reverse complement strand
CCGGCCACCAGGTCTACGTGGTGTGCCCGCGCATCGGCGGTGACGACGCAGTGGGCGACGAGGGCGACGAGGGCGACGAGGGCGACGCAGCCGGCGACGGCCCGGCCGAGGGGACGGAGCGGTCGCCCGAGGACGCCGGCCCACCACGGCGGCCGCCGCTCGCGGTGCTCGACGTGGCGCCGATGCTGGCCGACGGGCCGCTCGCCGGCCTGGCGGTGGAGGTGCTGCACGGCCGGATGCCCTCCGAGGCCAAGGACGACGTGATGCGCCGGTTCGCGGCCGGCGAGGTCGACGTGCTGGTGGTCAACCTCGGCCACCCGGCGCCTTCCACGCAGGCGGTGGAGGCCACCGACGCGGAGTGGCGCGACACCTTCGCCGCGCTGGTCGACCCGCTGCCGCGCCTGGTGCGTGCGGTACTGCCGCAGATGATCGCGCGCCGCTCGGGGCGAATCCTGGTGATGGGCAGCGCCGCCGCGCTGCGCGGGCAGAAGCGCACCTCCACCTACAGTGCCGCGCGTGGCGCGCAGCTGGCGTACGTGCAGTCGGTGGGGCTCGAGGTGGCGCCGCACAACGTGCAGGTGAATGCGATCGCGCAGAACCTGGTGGACAACCCGACGTACTTTCCGCCCGAGGTGCAGGCCAATCCGAAGTTCCAGGAGCGCATCAAGCGAGAGGTGCCGCTCGGCCGCCTGGTCAGCGCACGCGAGGACGCCGAGTTCGCCGCCTACCTGTGCAGCCCGGCGGCGGCGTGCTTCGTCGGGCAGGTGTTCCCGCTATGCGGGGGATGGGTCACGCGCTGAATCGTCACGTCAGTGGCCGGCTGCATGGTCATGAACCTCACGAGCGCGAAGATGACCCGCTGGCTACACTGCGGGCATGAAGCGCGTGGCGCTGTTCGTTTTCGTGGCGCTGGTGGCGTGGCACTTCTACAGCCAGTACCGCGCCGGCGCGTATGCATCGCTCGCGCCCTCTCACCCTGCCGCGACGGGCGCGCCGGTCGTCACGCGGGCGTTCAAGTGCGACCAGCGCACCAACTGCTCGCAGATGACCTCGTGCGCCGAGGCGAAGTTCTTTCAGAAGAACTGCCCCGACACCGACCTGCAACCGGACAGCACCGGCGTCCCGTGCCCGCTGTGGTGGTGCACGAGCCCCGATGCACCCTAAGCGAGCGAGCTGAGTCTCTTTCGGACGAACGATGATGACGATCGATCTGTACGCCTTCGACACCCCCAACGGCCGCAAGATCAGCGTGGCGCTGGAAGAGATGGGCCTGCCCTACAACGTGCACGTGGTCGACATCACGCAGGGCGAGCAGTTCGATCCCGCGTTCGAGAAGATCAGCCCGAACCACAAGATCCCCGCCATCGTCGACCACGACGGGCCGGGCGGCGAGCCGATCAGCGTGTTCGAGTCGGGCGCGATCCTGATCTACCTGGCCGAGAAGACCGGCCGCTTCTGGCCGCGCGAGCCGATCGGCACGCACGTGGCCACGCTCGAGTGGCTGATGTTCCAGATGGGCGGCTTCGGGCCGATCCCGGGGCAGGTGCACCACTTCATCGCGCTGGAGAACGAGATCGACCGCCGCTACGGGCTCGAGCGCTTCATGAAGGAGACGCGGCGCCTGTACGCGGTGATGAACAAGCGGCTGGCCGGCAACGAGTTCTTCGCCGGCACCGAGATCACGATCGCCGACTTCGCGATCGTCGGCTGGGCCTGGCGCCATCCGCGGCACAAGGTGGACCTGGCCGACTTTCCGAACGTGCAGCGCTGGTACCAGCAGATGATGGCGCGGCCCGGTGTGAAGCGCGGGTTCGAGGTGCCTTTGCGGCGCTAGGCCGGCCGAGCCGCTCAGCGAGGACGCCAAGGTCGTGGCCAATCTGCGCGACCCCCTGGGCGTCTACCCCGAGACCACCGACCGCACCGAGAGCGCCGATCGTTTCCACGTGCGGAACCTGCACCTGTACGTGCTGCGGTGGAGGGCGCGCTGAAGCGTGGCGATCCGCCGTGCGCACGCGAACGAAACCGCGCATCATGATGGCCGCTGTCGGCCCGTGCGCCGCCTGCTGCGTTGCTAGCCTCATGTTCTTGAACCAGCCCACATCGAGCCCCGTCCCGGTCGCACGGCGCGCGCCGCGCGAGATCGCTCTTCAGGGGGTGTTGCTTCTTGCCGCGCTCTTGTGGCAGCCCGTGCACGCAGCGCCGGAGGATACCTACGACGACACGGCCAACTGCATCGCGGTGATGGAGGTCACCGCAGACGAGATGGCGCGGCAGATCAAGGCCGGAGACACGGCGCGCGAGCCCGCGCTGCGTACCGAGCTCCTGCGCGCCGCGGCGCTGGTCGGGCGCATCTACTTCGACGGCATGCACGACGAGCGCCAGGCCAGGGCGCGCCTCAACGAAGCGCGCGAGCGTCAGAAGACCTGGGACGACAGCCGCAGGAACAGCGTGCACAGCGCATGTCTCAAGCGCGCCGATGCCGAACTCGCAGCGCAGTCGGCCCCGGAGCGCCTGGTTGCCGAAAAGGTCGCCGACGTCCGGATGCGGCGCATGCTCAAGGATCCCTGACCCGACACCGCGGTTTCGCACGCCGGCGTCACGCGAGTTCGCTCGCCCCGACGCTGAGCCGGGTCGATGACGCACTGCACGTAACGCGCTGCAACCGACGCGTGCGGCAGTCGTGTTCTGGGCGCAACCACCGTGTGAACTTTGCTCTGCCCCTCGCGTGTGCGGCGCGCAGCGACGTGTCCGCGACACCCGCGATCGCCAGAATCGCCTTCCATCCAAGGCAATGCGGAGGTTCACGATGAAGCGGCTCCATCTCACCACGCTGACGGTGGCGGTCGCCTCGGCGCTGCTCCCGGCTTGCGGCGGGATGCCGCAGAACGCCGAAGAGTTTCGTCAGGCGGTGCCGGGCGCGATGATGGCAAAGACCGACACCTACGAAGTGAACCGGCCGTTGCGCGACGTGGCCGCGACCTTCCTGCGCAAGGCGCCGGAGTGCCTGAACATGTCGGTGCGCACGGTGTCGCAAAGCACCACCAGCTACCAGAACATCCTCACCGAATACAAGCCGACGGTCGTCGTCGGCAGCGAGCGCGCCGAGCTTCATCTGCAGCAGCTGCACAAGACCGGAGTCATCTATCCGAGCAAGCCGCCCGAGGGTGGCGCGTACATCATCGTGGCCGACGCCTATCCACTGCCCGGCAACCGCACGCGCATGCAGCTGTACGGCCCGTCGATCGGCTACGACGTGGTGTACCGCGCGATCCGCGGTTGGGCGAGCGGCGACAACCTCGGCTGCCCCGACCTCACGAAGATCGGCAAGCTGTCGTCATGAGCCTGCGGCAGCTTCGCGCGACGTGGCGGGCGTGTGCGCTGGCGCTCGCCGCATTGGCGGGCTGCTCGGGGATCAAGACCTATCCCAACGATCTCACGGCCAAGAACCTGAGCATCCGCACGGTCACGAATTCGGGGTCGGCACTTGCCAGCGTGCGCGCCGAGCTCGACGTGTACGGCGTCGACGCGTCGTGCCGCACGTTGTACGTCGGCACGCTGGGCCTCGACCAGCCGGCCACAGCGGTGGGCATACCGGCCGGTCGCGGCAGCGTCCTGGTCTTCAATTTCCTGAGCTCGAGCTTCCTCGGTGGCGAGCGCGGGCGCATCACCCGCGAGGTGTTCATCCAGCCGCGCACCGACCAGCGCTTCGAGATCGACGTCACCTATCGCGACAACCTCTACGACGTGGTGTTGCGCGAACGCCTGCCGCGCGGCGCGACGCGCGAACTGCCGCTGCGCGATCTGAGCGAATGCCGCACGTAGCCAGCAGGCGCCGGCTCCCTGGCCCGTGAGGCCCCTATCGCCGCGCCCACCGCTCCGTCGTCGGCACGCCGCTGGCTGGTGGCGCCGACTGCTGAGGCCACCACGGGTCGGCCGTCGGGTCCTCGCCGTACGCCTGCCCCAGCGCTTCGATGAAGGTGCGCACCTTCGGCGAGACGAACTTGCGGTGCGGGTACACCGCAAACACCGTGAACGCCGGCAGCGCCCACTCGCTCAGCACGGGTTCGAGCGCTGCGGCCCGCAGGTCGGCCGGCGCGAGAAAGCTCGGCAGTGCCACCAGCCCGAGGCCGGCGCGCGCGGCGGCCACCAGCGCCGCACCATGGTTGCTGAGCATGCGCGGCGTCACCGGCACCGCGACGCGTTCGTCGCCGCGCCTGAACGTCAGCTCGGTCATCGGGCGCGGTTCGGTGAACACCAGGCAGCGGTGCGCCGACAGGTCTTGCGGTTGGCTGGGTACTCCGTGGCGCTGCAGGTACTCGCGCGAGCCCAACATCAGCAGACGGGGCCGCGCGATGGGCCGCGCGACGAAGCTGCCGTCGAGCGCGCGCGCGACGCGCACGCTGACGTCGATGCCTTCCTCGACCATCTCGACTACGCGGTTCGACAGCCTCAGGTCCACCGTGAGCCCGGGATTGGTCTTCATCACCGCGGCCAGCACCGGAACCAGCGGCTCGCAGAAGTCGATCGGCGCGCTCACGCGCAGCTGCCCCACCGGTGCCTGACGGAGGCGGTCCACCGCGGCATCCGCGTCGTCGATCGCCTGCAAGCACTCCAGGCAATGCTCTAGGTACAACCGCCCGGCCTCGGTGAGGCCCACCTGCCGGGTGTTGCGGTCCAGCAGCCGTGCCCCCAGCCGCTGCTCGAGCGCACCGACTTGCTTGCTCACGGCCGCCGGCGACAGGTTCAGCTCGCGCGCGGCGGCTGCAAAGCCCGCCAGCTGCGCCACGCGCACGAACACCTGCATCGCGTGCAGCCGGTCCATGCGCGACGCTAGCACTGTTTCCGCCGGGGAAACGGTGCAGTTCGGCGGCGATGCATTCCCTCGCTGGCCGTGCGTCGATAGGCTGCCTCGCACCCTTCACGACGTATGAGGAGTCTGCCTGCGATGAACGACCGACCCTACGACGCCATCGTCGTCGGCGCGCGCTGCGCCGGCGCCCCCACCGCGATGCTGCTGGCACGGCGCGGTCACCGCGTGCTGCTGCTCGACCGCGCCCGCTTCCCGAGCGACACGCTATCGACGCACGTGGTGCATCCGCGCGGCGTGGCGGCGCTGGCGCGCTGGGGTCTCAATGAACCGCTGGCGGCCACCGGATGCCCGCCGATCCATACCTACGAATTCGATTTCGGCCCGTTCACGATCGAAGGCTCGCCGGGCACACCGGACTCGCCGGTGGCCTACTGCGCACGCCGCACCGTGCTCGACAAGCTGCTGGTCGATGCCGCGGTGCGCTCCGGCGCCGAGCTGCGCGAGGGCTTCGCGGTCGACGAGCTGCTGCTCGACGCCGACGGCCGTGTCGCCGGCGTGCGCGGTCACGATCGCGCCGGTGCGCGCGTGGCCGAGCGCGCGCGCATCGTCGTCGGCGCCGACGGGCGCCATTCGTTCGTCGCGCGCGCGGTGCGTGCCGATGCCTACCGGGAGCGGACGCCGCTGCTGGCAGCCTATTACAGCTACTGGAGCGGCCTGCCGATGAACGGCCGCTTCGAGACGCGCATCCGGCCCGAGCGCGGCTTCGCCGCCGCGCCCACGCACGACGGCTTGACGATGCTGGTGGGCGGCTGGCCGCACCGCGAGCTCGACGCGCACAAGGGTGACGCCGAAGGCGAGTTCCTGCGCATGCTCGACCTCGCACCCGCCTTCGCGGCGCGCGTGCGCGAGGCGCGGCGCGAGTCGCGCTGGTTCGCTGCCGCGGTGCCCAACTTCTTCCGCCGGCCGTTCGGCCCGGGCTGGGCGCTGGTCGGCGATGCCGGCTACACCAAGGACCCGATCACCGCGCAAGGCATCAGCGACGCGTTCGTCGACGCCGAGCGCAGCGCCGCGGCGATCTCCCAGGGCCTGTCCGGCGGCGACTTCGATGCTGCGCTCGGCGCTGCGCAGCGCGAGCGAGATGCGCAGGCGCTGCCGATGTACGAATTCACCTGCCGGCTGGCATCGATGGCGCCGCCGCCTCCCGAGATGCAGCAGCTGCTCGCCGCGATGCACGGGAACCGGCAGGCGATGGACGCCTTCGTGCAGATGAACGCGGGCACGATCTCGCCGGCGCAGTTGATGCCGCCGCCCCATGCGGGTGCGATCGGGGCCGGGGAGATGGCACCCGCTTAGGCGCCTGCGGGGCCAACGCGATATCAGCGGTGTGTCTGTTCTGCGTCAACCTCGGGTTGCCCCGGCATGCCGCGAATCGCGACAATGCCTTCATGAGCGACTCCAAGCTGATTCTCGACTACGTCCTCGACCACGAACAACGGGAGCCGAACCACGTGTTCCTCACGCAGCCCGTCGGCGGCGGCCAGGTGGTGGACTACACGTGGGGCCAGGTGCTCGACCAGGCACGCCGCATGGCCGCGCACCTGCAAAGCCGCGGCTTCGAGCGCGGCGCGCGCATCGCCATCCTGTCGAAGAACTGCGCGCACTTCTTCACGGCCGAGCTGGCGATCTGGCTCGGCGGCTACACCACGGTGGCGCTGTACCCCACCGAGACCGCCGACACCGTGCGCTTCGTGCTCGACCACAGCGAGGCCAGCCTGCTGTTCGTCGGCAAGCTCGACACCTGGCCGCAGCAGCAGCGCGGCGTGCCGGCGCAGCTGCCGTGCATCGCGTTTCCGCTCGCGCCGCCGACGTCGTTCGACACCTGGGACGCGATCGTTGCGCGCACCGCGCCGCTGGCCGGTCGGCCGCAGCGCACGGCCGACGAGCTGGCGATGCTGATCTACACGTCGGGTTCCACCGGCCAGCCCAAGGGCGTGATGAGCAGTTTCGGCGCATTCACGCGCGCCGCCGAGGGCATCGTGGCCGACGTGCGCGCGCGCCTCGGCGAGGGCCGCGAGTCGCGCATGCTGTCGTACCTGCCGCTGGCGCACAGCTTCGAGCGGTCGTGGGTCGAGGGCGCGGCGCTGGTCGACGGCAACACGCACATCTTCTTCGCCGAGTCGCTCGACACCTTCCTGCAGGACCTGCAGCGCGCGCGGCCGACGTTGTTCATCTCGGTGCCGCGGCTGTGGCTGAAGTTCCAGCAGGGCGTGTTCGCGAAGATGCCGCCGGCCAAGCTCGACCGCCTGCTTTCGATTCCGCTGCTCGGCCGCCTGGTGGCGCGCAAGGTGCGCAAGGGCCTCGGCCTGGACGCGGTGATCCAGGCCGGCAGCGGCTCGGCGCCGCTGCCGCCGGAGCTGATCCGCTGGTACCGGCGCATCGGGCTGAAGCTGTTCGAAGGCTACGGCATGACCGAGGACAACTCCTACTCGCACACCTCCAACGAGCAGTTCAGCGAGCCGGGCTTCGTGGGTGTGCCGCTGCCGGGCGTGCAGGTGAAGATCAGCGACGACGGTGAGGTGCTGATCAAGTCGCCCGCGCAGTTCAGCGGCTACTACAAGCAGCCCGAGCTGACCGCCGCGTCGTTCACCGACGACGGGTTCTTCCGCACCGGCGATCGCGGCGAGCGTCGCGCCGACGGCATGCTCAGGATCACCGGCCGCACGAAGGAGCTGTTCAAGACGGCCAAGGGCAAATACATCGCGCCGGCGCCGATCGAGAACCTCCTCAATGCGCATCCGATGGTCGAGCTGTCGCTGGTGTCGGGCGTGGGCCAGGCCGCGCCTTACGCGCAGGTGGTGCCGGCGGAGGCGCTGCGCCCGCGCCTGGCCGACGCCGCGGCGCGCGGCGACGTGCAGCGCGCGTTCGAGCAACTGCTGAGCGACGTGAACCGCGGTCTGGCCGAGTACGAACGGCTGCGGTTGATCGTGGTGGTGCGCGAGGCGTGGTCGGTGGAGAACGGCATGCTGACGCCGACGATGAAGATCCGTCGCCAGCGCATCGAGGCTGCGGCGGCGCCGCACGTCGAAGGCTGGTACGCGCAGCAGGTCCGCGTGCTGTGGGCATGAGCGGCATCGCGGTGCGCCACGGCGGCGACCGCATCGCCGAGGCGCTGCTGGCGCACGGTGTGCAGCGAATGTTCACGCTGTGCGGCGGGCACATCTCGCCGATCCTCGCCGGCGCCAAGGCGCGCGGCATCCGCGTGATCGACCTGCGCGACGAGGTCACCGCGGTGTTCGCGGCCGACGCCAGCGCGCGGCTCACCGGCCAGCCCGGCGTGGCGGCGGTGACG
>DATIFD010000496.1:0-6457 GCA_035455385.1 Burkholderiaceae bacterium | reverse complement strand
ATCACGTCGTCCACCAGTGCCAGCAATGCCGTGGCCGACAGATGCGCGGTCCTGGCGAAGCGCCGCTGGCTGGGCGAAAGCGGGCTGTCGAGCAGCAACTCCGTCGTGCCAAGGATGCCGTTGAGCGGGGTGCGGAATTCGTGGCTGATCGTGGCCAGGAACTGCGACTTCGCGACGCTGGCGGCCTCGGCCTGGGCGCGCGCCTGCTCGAGCTCGCCGGCCTGGGCCTGCAGCGTGCGGTGCTGCCCCTCGAGGTTGACCACCAGTTCGCGCGCGGCGCGGATCGCGCTGTGCGTGCGACGCCGCAGCCGCTCGGTCATCAGGCCGATGGTCGCCAGATAGGCCCCCAACAGGTACATCGTGACCAGCAGCGTCACCCGGTCGCCCCACAGGGCGCGCACCGGGTCGAGCCAGGCCACGCACAACGCGTACACGAGGTAACCGCCGCAGACGACGTGATTGAAATAGAAGGCCCGGCGGAATCCGAACCCCACCTGGTCGGCCACGCGCATCAACAGGAAGTAACCGAAGAACAGCGAGCCCGCCTCGAGGTGGTAGAGGTTGATCAGCCACAGCGCCACGTCGAGGTGCAGGAACAGCGCACTCCAGTCGACACGGCCGCGGCCCCAGAGCCAGCGCAGCAGCGGCCAGCTTGCGGCCGCGTAGAGCAGGTTCAGCGGGATCAGCCACCACAACGCGCCGGTGGGCGTGCCGCTGCGCCAGTCTTCCAGCGCGACGACCAGGCAGACGATGACGAAGCCCACCGTGCGCACGACGGGCATCTGCACCGTGTGCATGCGCCGCTCGGCGGCGGCACGGCGCTCGGCCCGCAGCGCCGCGTCGAGCGTGAAGCCGGTGTCGTCGCCGGGCTCTAGTTCGTTCGCAACCACGCGCACCTCTGTCGGCCACCGTGCGTGGCCGGCAGCGATGGTGCGGCAAATCGCCGCCACGGGCAATCGAGGTTCTAGGCGTGGCCGACCACTGCGCCGCGCGGCGACGCGATGACGGTGCGCACCACGACCCGCCCCAGGGCCGCGATGCCCAGGGCCGATGCGAGCAACGACGCCGGGAAGCCGGTGGCGTGCATCAGCGCACCGAACAGCGGCGGCCCGAGCGCCTGGCCGACGAAGAAGCCACAGGCAAACAACGCCACCGCCGAGCCGCGCGCCGCGGGCGCCAGCTCGGTGGCCTCGATCTGCAAACAGTTGTGCAACATGTAATAGCCGAGGCCGCAGGCGGCCATCACCAGCGCGTACAGCCACCACGCCGGCAGCACGACGAACGCCGCGTAGCCCGCGGCCAGCGTGGCCGAACCCAGCACGCACATGCGGCGCACACCGAGCGCCGCGACGATGCGGCGCACCGCCAGGCCATAGACGATGCCGCCGACGCCGAAGGCACCGAGCACGAGGCCGGTCCGCGTCGGCGCGGCACCGACCGCGACGTCGGCATGCTCGATCAGCAGTTGCCCCATGTACGGGAACGGGGCGAACACGAGCGTGCCCTCGGCCACCACCGCGCCGTACAGCCAGAACGCCTTGCGGTTGTCGAACACGTGGGCATACAAGGCCGCGAACGAGGTGGCGGCCCCGGGCGCTGCGCCGCCGGGGGCGCGCGGCACGGCCACCCAGGACGACAGCGCCGCCAGCAGCGCGATGGCCGCGGTGAGCCCCAGCGCAGCGCGCCAGCCGAAGGCATCGCCCACCAGGCCGGCTGCCGCCGAGCCCAGCATCTGGCCCGAGATGATCGCCACCAGCAGTCGCCCCACCATCACCTGGCGTTGCTGCAGGTCGTAGGCGTCGCCCAGGCCTGCCAGCACCAGCGGAATCAGGCCGCCGGCGAACACGCCGGCCACCAGGCGCGACGCCAGCAGCCACTCGAAGCTCGGTGCCAGCGCCCCCAGCACCAACGCCAGCGCCAGCACGACGATGCACACCTGGATGCAACGCACCTTGCCGAAGCGGTCACCCAACGGACCGAGGAAGGGTTGCGCCAGCGCGTACGGCAGCGCATAGGCCGACGTCAGCAGCGCCGCGGTGGCCGGTGTGATCTCGAAGCGCTGCGCGATCGGCAGCATCAGCGGGTCGATCGCGCGCAGCGCGAAACCGCTGGCGAAAGCACAGGCAGCGAACACCAGCGACAACGGCGACATCGCACCAACCATTTCTCTGCCGATCAAGACCGGCCACGATAATGCAGCCCGCGCCGACCACCAGGAGACCGTCATGACGACCGCCGTCACCCCGGACGTGAAGACCCATGCCGCGCTCGGCCCGCTGGCATCGCGGCTGGTCGACGTCGACAGCCTGCCGTGGCAGAAGACCCGCTACCCGGGCATCGAGATCAAGACGCTGTTGTTCGATCGCGCCAGCGGCCTGGTGACGTCGCTGACCCGCATGGCGCCGGGCACCGTGCTGCCCGACCACGAGCACGTGCGCATCGAGCAGACCTTCGTGCTCGAGGGCCACCTGGTCGATCGCAGCGGACCCGACGAGGGCATCGAGTGCAAGGCCGGCCAGTTCATCTGGCGTCCGGCCGGCAGCCGGCACAGCGCCTGGTCACCCAACGGCGGTGTCTTTCTCGCGGTGTTCCAGATCCCGAACCGCTTCTACGAAAGCGACGGCCGCACCACCGACATGGCCGGCGCCGACTGGGAGTCGCTGTGGGGCGCGACGATGGCGCGCACGAAGGCCTGAGCGACGCAGGCGCTCAGCGACACCGCGTCGACAAACCCGATGGATTCCACGGGCGGCGCGCGCCGTCCGCATCGGTGAGCGTCGCCAAGAAGGCCGCCAGATCGTCGATCTCGCCGACCCGCAGCGGCTCGGTCGCCGGCACCGTTGCATGCTGCAGCGCCTCGCGCAGACTGGCGGTGCGGCCATCGTGGAAATACGGCGCGGTGACCGCCACGTTGCGCAGCGACGGCGTGCGGAACCGGCCGGCCAGCTCGGCGTTCACCGCCAGCTGCCGCGTCGCCCGCGCGTTGCGGCGCCGCACGTCGTCGTTGTAGACCCCTTGCAGGTTGAAGCGGCTCGCCTTGAGGTCGCGCGCATCGTGCAGCCTGCCGCTGTCGTCGAGCGAGCGCGCCACCGAGGCCGCCACCTCGTCCGCCGGCGCGACGGCGGCATGGAAGTCGCCGTCGGAGAAGTTGGGGCCGCTGTGGCAACCGACACAGCCGCCGCGACCGATGAACAGCTCGAGGCCGCGCCGCGCGTCCTGCGGATAGGCGGCGATGCCGCGCTCGTCGCCGCGCGCCAGCGCATCGCGAAAGTCGTCGAACGGCGTGCGCGCGGTGACCAGCGTCTCGACGTACGCCGCCAGGGCCTTGCCGACATTGACCACCGTGCGTTCCGGGTCGCGCTGCGGCGCAACGCCGAACACGCGGCGGTAGCATGCCGCCAGCCCGGGCTCGCGCGCGAACAGCCGCACCACCAGCGCGCCGTTGCCGTCGAACTCGCGCGAGTCGAGGATCGGCCTGATGCTGGCCATCCACAGGCTGTCGGCGCCGCCGCCCCAGCCGTACCAGCGCTGCAGCGTCAGGTTGGCCAGCGCCGGCGTGTTGCGCGGCAGATCGCCCAGGCCGTGGGCGCGCGCCTTGTCGTCGGTGAACGCGCGATCCGGCTGGTGACAGGTGACGCAGGCGATGTAGCCCACCGGCGACATGCGTGGGTCGCGAAACAGCTGACGGCCGAGTTCGATCGCCTTCGGATCGCCCGACACGCGGTTGCCCGGGTCGCGCCGCGCGGCCGGTGGCCAAGGGCCGAGCGCCAGGATGCCCCTTGTCTCGTCGCGCGCCGGTGCGGGATCTGCGCCCTGTGCAGCGCCGGCCTGGTGGCACACAGCCATCGCCAACCACGCCCACACCCAGCCCCGCTGCCGCCAGCGGCCGACAGTGCCGTGCGTGCGCAAAGGGACCACGTTGCCACTGTAGTGCGCCCGCCCGCCGTTTGCACCCGACGGCCACCTTGCGCCGGTCAGGGTCGATGGTGACCGGCGCGCCGGCCAGCCCGATACTGCGACGATTCGATCCACCCCGTTGCGAAGGAGAGGACCATGGATCTTGGGCTCAAAGGCAAGCGTGCGCTCATCACCGGCGGCAGCAAAGGCATCGGCCGGGCCATTGCGCAGGGTTTCGCCGCCGAGGGCGCGCACGTGTCGATCTGCGCACGCAACGCCGACGAGGTGGGCATCGCCGTGTCGGCGTTGAAGGCCAACGGCGTCAATGCGTTCGGCAAGGCACTCGACGTGGCCGACGGTGCGGCGCTGTCCGGCTGGGTCGCAGCCAGCGCCAAGGAGCTCGGTGGCATCGACGCGCTGGTGTGCAACGTCAGCGCGTTGGCCGTGGGCGACAACGCCGACACCTGGGAGAAGTCGTTTCGCGTCGACATGATGCACACGGTCAACGCGGTGGCCGCGGCGGTGCCGTACCTGGAGAAGTCCAGCAGCGCGTCGATTGTGCTGATCTCCAGCGTGTCGGGATTCGAGGTGGACTTCGCCGCCGGCTCGTACGGCGCGATGAAGGCGGCACTGATCCACTACGCCAAAGGTCTGAGCCGCCAGCTCGTCGGCAAGAACATCCGGGTCAACTGCGTGTCGCCAGGCAACACGTACTTCGACGGCGGCATCTGGCAGACCATCGAGAAGAACATGCCGGACCTGTTCGCATCGACGCTCAAGGTCAACCCCACCGGCCGCTTCGGCACCGCACAAGAAGTGGCCAACGGCGTGGTGTTCATCTCGAGCCCGCTGGCGAGCCGCATCTCGGGCACGAACCTGGTGATCGACGGCGCCCTCACCGTGGCCGTGTAGGAGCGCGCACCGTGACCACCCACGACCACCACACGATCCACCGCAAGCACATCCACCACGGCTGGAACAACGCGTTCGAGCCCCAGCTGCGGATTGCGCCGGGCGAGACGGTTCACTTCGAGACCGTCGATGCGTCATCGGGTCAACTCACGCGCTCGTCGACGGTGGCCGATCTGGCCAAGCTCGACCTCGCGCGCGTGAACCCGGTGACGGGGCCGGTGTACGTCGACAGCGCGCGGCCGGGCGACGCGCTGAAGGTCACGGTCTTGTCGTTTCGACCGTCGGGCTGGGGCTGGACCGGCAACATCCCTGGCTTCGGCCTGCTGACCGATCAGTTCCCCGACGCCCACCTGCACCACTGGCACTACGACCCGGGCCTGAAGCCGGCGATGTACGGCCCGGGCGGCCGGGTGCCGCTGAAGCCGATGTGCGGCACCATCGGCGTCGCGCCGGCCGCGCCGGGCCTGCACAACATCATCCCGCCGCGCAACGTGGGCGGCAACATGGATGTGCGCGACATCGCCGAAGGCACCGAGCTGTACCTTCCCGTCGAGGTGGATGGTGCGATCTTCTCGGTCGGCGACACCCACGCGGCGCAGGGCGACGGCGAGGTCTGCGGCACCGCGATCGAAACGTCGATCGACGTCAGCCTGAAGTTCGAGCTGATCAAGGCTGCCCACCTGCGCATGCCGCGCTACGTGACGCCCGGTCCGGTGAGCCGCCATCTCGATTCGAAGGGCTACGAGGTCACCACCGGCATCGGCCCCGACCTGATGACGGGCGCCCGCGTGGCCGTGTCGGAGATGGTCGAGCTGCTGAGCAGGCGCTACAACTACTCGCCGATCGACGCCTACATGCTGTGCAGCGTGTGCGCCGACCTGCGCATCAGCTCGATCGTCGACGTGCCGAACTGGGTGGTGTCGTTCTACTTTCCGCGGGTCGTTCTGGAATAGCCCGGCACGCGGGCACAAGGTCAGGCGGTGGCCTGGGCGCGCAGGCCCAGTTGATCCATCATGACCTTGCGCATCTCGAACTTCTGCGGCTTGCCGGTCGCGGTGAGCGGAAACTGCTCGACGATGCGCACGTGGCGAGGCACCTTGTAGTGCGCGATCTGGCCGCGGCAGAACTCGCGCACCTGCTGTTCGTCGATCGTGTGGCCGCGCCGCGGGATCACCCACGCACACACTTCCTCGCCGTACTTGGGATCGGGCACGCCGAACACCTGCACGTCCTGCACCGCGGGGTGGCGCATCAGGAACTCCTCGATCTCGCGCGGATAGACGTTCTCGCCGCCGCGGATCAGCATGTCCTTGACGCGGCCGACGATGTTGCAGTAACCCTGCGTGTCGATCGTCGCCAGGTCGCCCGAGTGCATCCAACCGGCGGCGTCGATCGATTCGCGCGTGCGTTCATCGTCCTGCCAGTAGCCGCGCATCACTGCGTAGCCGCGTGTGCACAGCTCGCCGCTGTGACCGACGGGGACGATGCGCCCCGCGGGGTCGACGATCTTCACTTCGAGGTGCGGCTGGATGCGGCCGACGGTCGACACGCGCCGCTCCAGCGGATCGTCGAGCCCCGACTGAAATGAGATCGGCGACGTCTCGGTCATGCCATAGGCGATCGTCACCTCGCGCATGTGCATGCGCGC
>DATIFD010000495.1:0-7282 GCA_035455385.1 Burkholderiaceae bacterium | reverse complement strand
TGGCCTGACGCAACTCCACGCGGATCTCGCCGCGCCGCGGCGTCTCGCCCGGGTACAGCC
This sequence comes from Burkholderiaceae bacterium, assembly GCA_035455385.1. Taxonomy (GTDB): domain Bacteria; phylum Pseudomonadota; class Gammaproteobacteria; order Burkholderiales; family Burkholderiaceae_C; genus JAEUPI01. Next base: position 7,222 of record DATIFD010000495.1, on the reverse strand, counting down.
GCAGCAGAGCCGCACGCGTCATCAGCCAGGCGCCGGCCACCGTGGGACACGAGTGGCCGGCGAGCTTGACGGCATCGACGTAGCGATACTCGATAACCCCGCGGTCGGCCGCACCGAGCATCTCGGCCAGCGGGTCGACGACGACGATCGCCGGCACCGCGTCGAAGAAGGCGGGGGTGTTCATCATCATGGCCGGCATTGTCACGCCGCCGCCGGCGTCGCTGCAGCCAGCCTCTGGCGCACGAACCGGCCGACCAGCACGGCGGCCGGGTACATCACCTCTTCCTCGGTGCGCGCATGCTCGACCAGCGCCTCGGCGAACGCGACGATCTCGTAGCGGCCGGCGCGCGCGGCGGCTTCGCGCAGCTTGTTCAAGGCCGCGACGATGGCTTGGTGCTCGGCCAGCACTGCGGCAACTCGTCTCCCTCGGCATTCAGTGCACGTTGCCGATCGGCTTGAAGCCGGGATGGTCGAAATGGCTGCCATACTGGTTGACGGCCTGCGCCACCTTGACCAGGCCGAGCGCCGGGCGGGCCTTCGCGTCCTTGCCGGCCATCGCGTCGGTCCCGGCGCCGATGTCGGCGATCACCAGGTGCAGCATCGCGTCGGCCTTCGGTTCGAGCTTGCAGTTGGCCACGATGCCGCCAATTTCGGTCTCGACCTGTGTGGCCAGCTCGCGGTACTGCGCGGGCGTGAGCTTGCCGGCGTGAGCGGGGCCCAGTTGCGGTTCAACCAGGCTGCGGATGCGGTCCATGCCGGCGCGCAGCGGCTCGTCGGTGGCCCACTTGCGGCCCTGGTTCAGCGCCAGCTGGTGCGGCGCGGCGGCGTTGTGCTCGTGCGTGCTCGTCTGTGCCAGCGCGGGCAGGTTCAACGCTACGGCCGCCACAGCCAGGGTGGCAATCAACCCAGTCCATTTCACGATGTTCATCTCCATCTCCATCGATCGCCTTCTTGCTGTTTCAGATGGGCCAAGAGGCAGCGCGTTCGGTCGATCGCTCGATTCCTTAAGAAACGTCAAGAACGCGCATGGCGGGCACCGCCAGGGCGGCGCTACATTGGCCGCCGGGTACCCGCACGAACCTATGCGCCGCTTCGATGTCTACCGCTACGGCCCCGAGGGCGGCGCGCGCATGCTGCTCGACGCGCTGATCGCGCTCAAGGTGATCGACCCGAGCCTCGCATTTCGCCGCTCGTGTCGCGAAGGCATCTGCGGCTCGGACGCGATCAACATCAACGGCGCGACAAGCGCGGCGAGTTGATGCGCTGATGGGCGCTCAGGCGCGCGCGTACCACAGCACCGCGCAGAAGTGGCAACTGCTGCCGCCGATTACGAAAAGGTGCCAGACGAAGTGGACGTAGCGCAGCCGATTGTCGAACAGGAAGACGACGGCACCGACGGTGTAGCTCAGACCGCCGACGGCGAGCCAGGCCAGCCCGGCGCCGGGCATGCGCTGGGTCAGCGGCACGACGGCCACCAGAGCCACCCAGCCCATCGCCACGTAGAGCCCCGTGGACCACAGCGGGTGCTTCAGCTGGTTCAGCAGCTTGATGAACGCGCCCGCCGCCGCGGCCGTCCAGACAATGCCGGCCAGCGTCATCCCCCACGCGCCGCGCAATACGCCGAACGTGAATGGTGTGTAGCTGCCGGCGATGAAGAGATAGATCGCCGCATGGTCGAGGCGGTTGAACCAAGCCTTGGCCCCGCTCGCGGGCAACGCGTGGTACAGCGTCGAAACCAGGTACAGCAGGATCATCGTCCCGGCGAAGACGCTGACCGCGGCCACGTCCACCGCCGTTCCCTGCCGCCCCGCGTACCAAACCAGAATCGGCAGCGAGGCGATCGCCAGCAACAGCCCCAGGCCGTGACTGATCGCGTTGGCGATTTCCTCGCCGAGCGTCTGCGGCCGATCGATCGCCAACGTTTGCATCCGTCGATTCTGCCCGAGAGCGGTGGCAGCCTTCACTTCGAGTACCACTGATAGAGGAACATGCATGAAAGACCGTACGCTCCAGCGCATCTCGCTTGCGATCAATGCCGTGCTGCTGCTGGTGATTTCGGCGATGGCCTACAAGTTCATCTTCGCGGGGTCGGTCGAGAAGGCGGCGGACGGGCGCCTGGCGATCGTCCTGGAGCCCGGCGAGCGCGCGTTCGTACTCGCGGAGATGCGAAGCTTCGTCGCGGGGCTGCAGCAGGTGGCGGCCGCGCTCGCGAACGACGACATGAAGTCGGCTGCGGCCGCCGCGCGTGCCATGGGCATGGCCGCCGCCCATACAGCACCGGCGCCGATGGTCGGAAAGCTCCCGCTCGAGTTCAAGACGCTCGGCTTTGCCGTCCATCGTGAGTTCGACACCATCGCGATGGATGCCGAGAGCCTCGGCGACCCCAAGCACACCCTGACCCAACTCGCAGGCGCTCTGCAGCAATGTGTCGCCTGTCACGGCACCTATCAGATCAAGACCGCATCCGGCCAGTAGCTTTCGCCCGTCGGCGGCACAGAGGCCGGGCGGTACAAGCCGCCATGCATTCCGATTGGACCGCGCCGTGCGCGACGCGCCGCGCCGCTCAGCGAAGCCGCACCGGCACCCGGCGCCAGCCGCCCAGCGGATAGGTTTCGCGCGCCGGTGCGGCGTCGGGCGCGGGGTCGATGCCCGGCGTGGCCTGCAGCAGCGAGCGCACCGCGACGACGAGCTCCATCGTGGCCAGCGGCCGCCCCGGGCAGGCGTGGATGCCGACGCCGTAGACGAGGTTGTGCGGCGCGTTGCGCTCGGGTTGGTAGGCATCCGGGTCGCCGAAGACGGCCTCGTCGCGGTTGGCCGAGGTCCAGTTGAGGTAGACGCGGGTCCCGGCGGCGAGCTCGTGGTCGCCGATGCGCACGGTCATCGTGGTCACGCGCCGGTTGACGAGGAAGGGGTCGTCGATGCGCAGCATCTCGTCGATCGCCGCGGCAAGTCCTTCCGGGCGCTCGCGCAGCTCCTGCTGCACGTCCGGGTGCGTCGCGAGGAACCAGACGACGACGCCCAGCGCCACCGCCATCGACGCGAGGTCGCCCGCCGTCCAGTTGCGCAGGATCGAGACGATGTCGGCCTCGCTCAGCGGCTGCCCGTCGAGGGTGGCGGCGAGCAGTGCGGTCGTCGGGTCGGCGGACGCAGCCGCGCCCAGTTCGCGGCGTCGCCGCAGTTGCGCGCGAATGATCTCGTCGAACGCAGTGGCGACCGCGGCGGTTCGCTCGCGGTCACCGCTGCGCGTGGCGGCATGGTTGTCGGCCATCCACGCGAGCAACTCGTCCTCGATGCCGTGCCAGCCGAGCCACTGCGTCTGTGCGCGCACGGCGAACGGCGCGCCGATCTCCGCCACCGCGTCGATGACGGTGCCGCGCGGCAGCGCTGCCACGGCGGCATCGGCAATCGCGCGCACGCGTGGCTCGAGCGCGGCGATGCGCGCGGGCGCGAAGAAAGGGTCGACGATCGCGCGCCACGCCGCATGCTCGGGCGGGTCGATCGCATTGGGCACCGCGCGCCGCGCCGACGCGGCCGACGAGAACGTCCGTGGGTCGCGCGCCGCAGCGACGACGTCGGCATGCCGGAAGAGCGTGACGCCATGTGGCGACGCGGCCAACGCACAGGCGGTGCGCATGCGGTCGTAGGTGCCGAGCTGGTCGGCGAGCACCTCGGGCGACAGCGGCTCCCAGGGTGGGATCGGCATGCTCATGGATTCATCTTCGCATGCCGCTATGTCGTCGGCGCACGGCTGGCCGGGATCACGGCGAGCCGGTGCACCAGCTCATGGTCGCCGCGCAGATCGCCAAAATGGCAACTATCAGGCTGTCGTCGGCATTGCCTCAGTCGTGCGTCAGCGGCTTGTCGGTGAAGACGTAGTCGCGCAGTTCGTGGTCGAAGCTGCCGTCGTTGCGGCGGATCCACTCGAGCAGCATCGCCGCGTGCTCCTTCTCCTCGTCGCGGTTGTGCGCCAGGATGGCACGCAGCTCCGGGTTCTTGCAGACATCGACGCGCTGGTTGTACCAGTCGACCGCTTCCAGTTCCTCCATCAGCGACTGGATCGCGCGATGCATGTCCCGCGTGCTCTCGCTCAGTCTATCGGCCGGCTCGTGGTAACCCTCGTGCGCCATCGCATACCTTTCCTTCGGCGACCACCGCGCCGACTCGAGCCCACTGTACGGTTGGCGGCTCAAGGGGGCTTGAGCGCAATCAAGGAGCGTCAGCCTTAGTTCAGCACCGGCCGGCCGCTGCCGCTGGCGACGCGGTTGTCGAGGCTCGCAGGCCCGGCGCCCAGCGCGGCGACCATGAACATGCCACCGGCCACCGCCATGTTCTTCAGGAACAGCAGTTGCTGCACCATCTGCTGCTCGACGGGCACGGCCCAGAACCTGTGGAACAGCACGCTGGCCAGCAGCGTGAACACGCCCAGCGCCAGCGCAGCCCAGCGTGCCTTGAAGCCGACGGCGAGCGCCAGGCCGGCCAGCAGCTCGAACAGGCCTGCCAGCACCGCCAGCACGGCGGGCAGCGGCAACCCGCCGCTGGCGATGTAAGCCGCAGTACCGTCGATGTTGCCGAGCTTGCCGAAGCCGGCCTTCACGAACATCAGCGCCAGCAACACGCGGCCGAGCAACGCCAGCGGCGACTTCAACGAATCCAACATGCAATGCTCCTTCGGGGATTGAGAACTCGGGCGTGAGACTAGGGTGGTCGCGGTGAGTCATCGTGCGCACGCTTTTGAATGGCGCGTTCAATGCCGCTGAGCGGTGCGGGTACAGTTCGCTCGCGCGGCCTTCGTCGCTGACGCTGCGAGGGCGATTCCAGGCCCGGCGCGGCGAGGCGGGCAGGGCCGCAAGGAGTGACGGATGCGCGCACTGTTCAGCCTGGTCGGACTCGTGGTCGTGGTGGCGATCATCGCGATGGCCATGAAGAAGCAACTGCAGGCGGTGGCGCCGGCGGTGGTGCCGCCGGCGCAGTCCAGTGCCGGCGGCACGGCCCAGAGCCTGCCGGAGCAATCGCGCGCGGCGCAGCAGAAGGTGCTGCAGGACGTGAATCGCGCGCTCGAGCAGGGCGCGTCCCGCGCGCCGGATTGATCGACGCCGAGCGCAGGCCTGCGTTTGCCGCCGTGCTGACATGACCCCCGAGGTGTTCGACGAGATCGCGATGCGGCTGGCGCTGGACCAGGCGCTCAACGCGCAACTGGCCGGAGAGGTGCCGGTCGGCGCGGTGATCGTGCGCCGCACCGACGGCGGGCCGCAGGTCGTGGCCACCGGCTACAACCGGCCCATCACCACGCACGACCCCACCGCCCACGCCGAAGTGGTGGCGTTGCGCCATGCCGCGCAGCTGGCCGAGAACTACCGGCTGCCCGACCTCGAGCTGTACGTGACGCTCGAGCCGTGCGCGATGTGCGCGATGGCGGTAATGCACGCCCGGCTGCGCCGCGTGGTGTTCGCCGCGCCCGATCCGAAGACCGGGGCTGCCGGTTCGGTGGTCGACCTGTTCGCCAACCGGGCTCTGAACCACCAGACCGAAGTCGTCGGTGGCGTGCTCGCGGATCAGGCGGCGACGCTGCTGCGCGGCTTCTTCGCCGAGCGACGCGCGCAGATGCGCGCCGAGCGCACGGACGCCGACGACGACGCGACACCGATCCCGACCGGCGAGGTGATCGAGTCGGTCCCGCCCGACGAAGCGGCCCGATGACGGCCACCAAGATCCACGTCTACACCGCCGCGGGTGTCGAGTTGCGCGGCGACGCGCTGCGCCGCGCCGCCGCGCGGCTGCGGGCGCTGGGTTTCGGCGTCGAGCTCGACGCCAGCGTCCGGCTGCGGCATCAGCGTTTCGCGGGCCGCGACGAGCAGCGCCTGGCCACGCTGCACCGCGTGGCCGACTCGGGTGCATCGATCGCGATGGCCTGCCGCGGCGGCTACGGCATGACGCGGCTGCTCGACGCCATCGACTGGAAGCGCATCGCACGCAGCGCGGCCAGGGGAACGCGCTGGGTCGGCTACAGCGACATGACGGCGCTGCAGATGGGGCTGCTCGCGCACCGTGGCGCGCCGTCCTGGGCCGGCCCGATGGCCTGCGACGACTTCGGTCGCGCCGACGCCGAAGGCGGCGTGGACGACGTGACGTGCGACTGCTTCGTCGAGGCGATGAGCGGCGCGCTGCACGCAGTGGGCTTTCGCACCGAGGCCGGATTCGACGGCGTGCATGCCAAGGGCGTGCTGTGGGGCGGCAACCTGGCGATGCTGTGCTCGCTGCTCGGCACGCCGCACTTTCCGCGCGTGAAGGGCGGCATCCTGTTCGTCGAAGACGTCAACGAGCACCCCTACCGCGTCGAGCGCTGCCTGCTGCAACTGCACCAGGCCGGCGTGCTCGCGCAGCAGAAGGCGGTGCTGCTCGGCGCGATCAGCGACTACCGCGCGTCGCCGCTGGACCGCGGCTACACGCTGAGGTCCGCGGTGGCCCACCTGCGCTCGGTGATGCGCGCGCCGCTGCTGAGCGGGTTTCCGTTCGGCCACGTGCGCACCAAGGTCACGGTGCCGCTCGGGGTGCGGGTGGAGCTGGCGGTGCAGGGCCGCGACGCGCTGGTCGGATGGTGATCGTGCGCGCCTTCCGCCGGACTGCCGGCGTCGTGCTGGCGCTGTGTGCCGTCGCCTGCAGCAACAACCCGTACCCGGCCGAGCTGATGCGCAGCAACACGCTCGTCTACACCTTCGACGAGCGCTCGCCGCGCTACCTCGATCCGACCGCGTCGTACGCGAACCCCGAGTCGGCCTACACCTACCAGATCTACGAGCCGCCGTACGGCTACCACTACCTGAAGCGACCGTATCAGCTGATGCCGAAGGTGGCGACGCAGGTCGTCGCACCGATATACCTCGACGCCAATGGCCAGCGCCTGCCCGACGATGCGCCGGGCGACCAGGTGGCCGAGAGCGTCTACGAGGTGCCCATCAAGAAGGGCATCATGTACCAGCCGCACCCGGCGTTCGCCAAGGACGAAAAGGGGCGCTATCGCTACCACACCGACCACGCGTTGACGCGCCAGGAGCTCGGCGATCGCCGCTCGCCGTGGGACTTCGAGCAGGGCACGCGCGAGCTGGTGGCCGACGACTTCGTCTACGCCATCAAGCGCCACGCCACGACGCGCATCACGACGCCGATCTTCGGCGTCTTCTCCGAATACGTCGTCGGCCTGAAGGACTACGGCGAGCTGATCAAG
>DATIFD010000494.1:0-2054 GCA_035455385.1 Burkholderiaceae bacterium | reverse complement strand
CCTGCCTCACCGCCAACTGCGCCGTGCAGGAGGGGGTGCAGATGCACGGCGGCATCGGCATGACCGACGAGCTGGAGATCGGCCTCTTCATGAAGCGCGCCCGCGTGCTGCAGGAGCTGTTCGGCGACGCGGCGTTCCAGATGGACCGCGCGGCGCTGCTGTCGGGGTTCTGATCGGGGTTGGCGGCCGGGCGTCGGGAGCAGCGCCAAGCGGGTTGGGGCTTCAACCGAGGTAGTCGTGAACCACGCTGCCCAACGGCAGCGTCAGGTCGGCGACAATGTGAACGGCCGAGACCACCTCGAGCACCGGCAGCGCCGCCACTGGTGCGAGCGCGTGCGGGTGGAGGTCGAGCGCGCCGGGGCCGCTCCACGCGCCCTTCACGGTGATCTGGTTCATGCAGTAGCGCACCAATTCGCAGATGCGCGGACTGCCGTCGACGTGCGGAACGATCTTCAGCAGGTAGTTCGGTGCGGCCAGGCTGGCGGCGACGGCGGCGGCGTCCAGGGTCTTGTGCTTGAAGCCCATCGTGCCGGTCGCAACGCGAATGTCGCTGTAGTCCAGCGTGCCCACCAGCGTGTCCTTGTGAACGCGCAGCCCGGGTTCACCGAGCTTCTTCGGAAAGCCCCACAGCTCACGGCCGGCGGCGATCGGTGGGTGATCGTCGAGGTACATCGAGTGGACATAGCCACCCTCCTCACTGCCGAAGCGCACCGGGATCACCTGGCCCGACTCGCTGTAGTGACCGAAGCCGGTCGAGTCGGGCATGTTGATGAACTCGTACTTGACGAGCGCATCGACCGGCACCAGCGGCGCCGGCACGACGCGGGCGAGCGCCTTCGGATCGGTGCGATACGTGATGATCAGGTACTCGCGATCGACAAAACGATACGGCCCGATCGGGAATGCAGGGCTGGTCAGCGGCATCGCGAATGCGTCGCGCCGCACCTCGGCTTCGGTCATCGGATCTCCTTGCGCACTGGTTGACGACCGCAGGACCCATAAGTTCCTGCCGGGTCGCGGGTGCGGCCGCGACCTAATCTTCGCTTCACCTTCGCCCCTATGCAGAGCTCACAGGAAGTCGCTGGCGTCTTCGCACGAACGCCGCCGATGCCGATCGTGTCGCTCAACGGCCCGCAAGTACGGCCGGTCTCCGACCGGCGTCTCACCAGCTCGGCATCGAAAAGCGATACGTCAAGCCGAGCCCCACGTTGTCCGATCTGAAGTCGGTCTTGTTCGACGGCATGGCGACCGTCTTGCCGGCCGAGGCATAGATCGCCAGGCGATCGCTGAGGCCAACGTTCAGCCCGATGCTGGCCTTCACGACGGGGCCGTGGGCGTTCGTCCCGCCCAGCAGCTGACCAAAGAACTGGAGCGGGCTGTCCTTGTCGTACTTGCTCTGCAGGCCGACGCCGGCGAGCAGCTCGCCGTAGCCGGGATAGTCCCGGTAGGCTTCGTAGGCGACGGCGCCCTGGATGGGGATGTAGACATGGTCGCTGACGATGGCGTCGAGCTGCGCGGACAGCATGTTGATCCTGCCGTCCACGACGTCACGGTCTCGGACGTTGAGCGCAGTCTGCTGGAACAGGTTGACCCGATAACCCCTGAAGACGGTGCCGTCGGCCGTGGAGCCTGCGCTCGAACTTGCGGGCTCGGGACGCAGGTGGTAGTTGAGTGACGCGCCGAACGTGTAGTTCTTCGATGACCCGGTCGGTGCGACCAGGTACCCCGCGGACAACGCCAGGCCGAAGTTGCCGCCGATCGCGACCTCCGCCGTCGCCTTCGGATACACCAGCAGCCCCGAGCCGGTGTCGATCCGGTCGGGTGACCAGCCGCCCGAGCCGATCCCCAGCTGAGCGTGGAGGTCGACGCGCGGCGAGACCCTGAGCCGATATCCGAGTCCACCGATCAGCTGGTTGTAGAGGGGCAAGCCGCTGTAGCCGGCCGCGAAACTGGCATACCAGTAGGTGCTGCTCGTCAGGTAGTGCGCGAACTGCAGGTCGATCAGGCGGATGGTGGACTGGTTGGATCCCTGGGGATCGATCTGGACCAGGTTG